>JAYTTM010000552.1:0-1562 GCA_043745055.1 Chitinophagaceae bacterium
GTTGTGGTATTTCCTGTAAATTCTCATTTAGTAAAAGCATCGCATGATGTTCGTTTTAAAACCTGATCCTTATTTGATGCCCACTTATAGGATTAGCCCTTTTCAAACAAAAGATATACATAAAAATAACCAGTTACCTGATAGCAATATTATTGATACCTATTTTAATAACCGGTTTAATGGACAAAATTACTATTACCTGCAAAATGGCAGAAAAGCCATCCACATTGCATTACGGCAGTATCATTTACAACCGCATGATGTTGTAACAGTTTTTACAACATCCGGTAATTTTTATATAAGCAGTTGTGTCACAAATGAAATAGAAAAATTCTGCCGGTGGTCCAGAAAAATAGAAGAGAACAGTAAACTGGTATTTATTAATCATGAGTTTGGCTATCCTTTCAAAGGAATTGATAAACTAAAAAAATATAATCTTCCCATTATTGAAGATTGCTGCCATAGTTTTTTTTCAACCGATGAAGGAAAAGTAATTGGCAACAAAGGAGATTTTACAATTTATAGTTTCCCCAAAATTTTCCCATTGCAAATTGGGGGATTGCTTATTTCCAAAAAAGCTATTGCAATTGAAGCTGCAGACTTGCCAAACAATACAAGCTTACGTTATATAAAAAATATATTGTCGTATTATATACCGTTTGAAAAAAAAATAATTGCCCAAAGGATTAATAATTATAATTACCTGAAAAAAGGCCTTAGCAGTAATGATTTTGAAGAACGTTTTGAATTGGGCAGCGGGATTTTACCAGGCGTTTTTATGTTTAGGGTTAAAGATGCAAATATTAACCTGCCAGTTTTAAAAGAATACCTGTATGCCCATGGTATACAATGCAGTATTTTTTATGGGGAAGAATCATTTTTCATTCCTGTGCATCAAAATCTTACAGAGCAGGATTTAGATTATTTTATTGAAGTAATACACTCAGCACCTAAATCGAATTGATATGAATTTTGCTAATATTATTTTGGGTGAAAATGTAGCGATAGACCCCTCCACTACCTTCAACAATTTATCGATTGGAAGTAATGTAAAAGTTGCCAAAAGATGCAGCCTCTTTGGTAGCCCTGTTAATATTTTGGAGATTGGAGAATATTCTTACGTTGGAATGAATACCATTATAAATGGCTTTGCCGCTAAAGTGATTATCGGCACCCATGTAAGCATTGCACAGAATGTAAACATAATGGCGGACTCCGGGCCCAATGCTTCAACTGTATTGCAACAGCTTTTTCCAATTGAAAAGGCTGCTATAGCTATAGGTAACCATTGCTGGATAGGAGCCAGTGCCATCATCATGCCAGGAGTAGAACTGGGTGATTTTTGTGTAGTAGCTGCTAACAGTTATGTAAATAAATCATTTCCACGGTATTCTGTAATCGGCGGATCACCAGCCAAACTTATGCGCAAGCTAACCCAAACTGAAATAACCCAACTGCTGAGTAATGATAAAATTTCTTGATTTAAAAGCCATCAATAATTCTTTTGAACCAGCGTTATCTCAGGCTGTACAAAGAGTAGTGAGCTCTGGCTGGTACTTGCT
>JAYTTM010000553.1:0-1560 GCA_043745055.1 Chitinophagaceae bacterium
TAGATATGATTGGCAAACAAAAATACACAAATCAAGCAGGCATGTTTAAGAGTTTAAGCGAACAGCTAAACCAAAAACATCCACTTTACATTTTATCAAACAAGATAAATTGGCTTCAGTTTCAAGAAGAATTTTCTAAACATTACAGCACTAAAATGGGAGCCCCCTCCAAACCAATTAGGTTGATGGTATCTCTACTGATTTTAAAGCATCTTCGTAATTTAAGCGATGAGAATTTGGTTGAGCAATGGTCAGAAAATGTATACTATCAATATCTTGGCGGGGAGCAATTTTACCGTCCATCTGTGCCTTGCAGTTCTACAGAATTAGTTGAGTTTAGAAAACGAATTGGAGTAGAAGGAATGACTTTAATTTTAAAAGAAAGTATTGCCTTAAACAGGAATGATAAAGATGAGCATTTTGGAGAAACCATTAGCATAGATACAACAGTGCAAGAAAAAAATATCACCTATCCAACAGATGATAAATTATATAAAAAGATAATCACAAAATGCATATCGATTGCACAAAGTGAAGCTGTTGTATTGACACAAACATATGGTAAAGAGTTAAAAAGATTAAGTTTTCAGCAGCGTTTTAAAAAACGCAAAAATGGATTTAACATTGCTAGAAAAGCAAATAAACGAGTGAAAACAATAGCAGGTAGAATGGTAAGAGATGTAGAACGAAAGCTAACACCGGATAGGCTTTTAGAACATTGCACAAATATAGAATTGTATAAAAAAGTATTAGCTCAACAACGAGGAGATAAATCAAAAACTTACAGTTTGCATGAGCCCGAAGTAAAATGCTATGCAAAAGGAAAAGAACATAAGAAGTTTGAGTTTGGAAGTAAAGTATCTGTAGCAGTTTGCCAAGCAACAGGTGTAATTGTAGGAGCGTTAAACTTTACAGAAACCTTACATGATTCTAAAACAATACCCGCCGTTTTAGAACAGGTAAAAGCACTAATAAACAGTACGCCAAAAGAAGCTTTTGCAGATAGAGGCTATGTGGGTAAAACAACACACGGAGAAACAAAAATATATACTCCAAAACCAAGCCCGACAATTACAAAAGAGCAAAAACAAAAACATAGTAAAAGAGCTGCAATAGAACCAATAATTGGCCACCTGAAAAGTGGGCATAGACTGAATAAAAATTATTTAAAAGGAGTGGTAGGAGATAACATAAATATCCTATTGGCTGCCGCTGCAATGAACTTTAAGCGAGTCATGAACCTCTGGAAGAAAGAGGCACATTTAAGTTGGAAACTCCTTTACAGTTTTATAGTAAATGTTTATTGGAATTTTATTGCTCAAAAATTAAAAAGCACTTTTTGAGGGTCGACTAAATAATTAATAAGCAAAACGCTTTAAAAATTCTTAAAAGGAATTGCAAAATAAAATATTTATTAAAATAATTACGGAAACGACAAACGTTTTATATAAATGAACATCAACGACAAAATATACGTAGCAGGTCACAATGGATTAGTTGGAAGTGCACTTGTACGTTTGCTTCAAAAAAATGGCTATAAGAATATAGTCACGAGAGATT
>JAYTTM010000554.1:0-1558 GCA_043745055.1 Chitinophagaceae bacterium
GGTGCAAACGGTAACCTTACAGCAACCGGTGTCGGCGATTTTAAAGTACGCTATGCACCCAATGAAGCAGGCAGTTGGTTTTATGATATTTCTTGTATCAGTACAGGTGGTACCGGTGTGTATCCAACCCAATCCTTTGAATGCACTACTTCATCGGAGGCTGGTTTTATCAGAAAAAATGCAACTAATTATTTGAATTTTGATAACGGCTCACAATATATTCCTGTAGGAGAAAATATAGGCTGGCAAAATAATAATGTAGTAACAGATTATACCAACTGGGTTAGCAATCTTACGGCAAATGGTGGCAATTTTATTCGGGTGTGGATGTCGAGTTGGGCATTTGGACTGGAATGGAAAAACAATTCGAATGGATTTTCAGGATTAAAAAAATACAAACAAACATCCGCTTATTATTTCGACTGGCTGCTGGATTATTGCAAGCAAAAGAATGTATATGTTATGACCACGCTAAACAATCATGGTCAGGTGTCTACAGGCGTAAATCCAGAATGGACTAACAATCCCTACAATACGGCCAATGGAGGCCCTGCTGCCAATACATGGGATTTTTTTACTGATATTACTGCAAAAAATCTGCATAAAAATCGCCTGCGCTATATCATTGCACGGTATGGCTATTCTCAGAACATTCAAAGCTGGGAGCTTTTTAATGAAGTGGATTGGACAGACCAATTTGATACCAGAAAAACTGCTGTAAAAAACTGGCACGAAGAAATGGCGAATTACATTAAAAGCAAGGATGTGTACAAGCATCTTGTTACCACCAGCTATGCAAAGGATGCCAATGATGCGGCTGCCTGGAACATTGCAAATATTGATTTTACACAAACGCATTATTATGTTGATGCACCCAATATTGAAAATACCATTGCTGCCGGTGTAAGTAGTTATTTAGCCACATTTCAAAAGCCCACGCTCAATGGCGAATTTGGATTGGGGCCGGATGGTAGCGTACTTTCTGCAAATGATCCATCGGGTATCCATATTCACAATGCTTTGTGGGGCACCTCTTTTAGTGGCGCCATGGGCAGTGGATTAACCTGGTGGTGGGATAATTACATTGCCCCAAAAAATTTATATTATCATTTTAAACCATTAGCAGCTTTGCTGAATGGAATTGAATTTGTAAAAGATAATTACAAAAGAACAACTGCCACTACAACCGGCGGCGGCGTTGCAGATGCCAGTATTGTTCCAGGTGGAGATTGGGGTACTGCGCCAGCTGCTAATTTTACTATAAATGCATCGGGAGTTATTTCGCCAGCTGCTAATCAGCTAAGTAAATACTTATATGGCAACCTCTATAATACACAATATAGAAACCCGCCCACATTCAATGTTAATTTTCCGGTGGCAGGTCAGTTTAAAGTAGTAACAGGAGGCAGTGCAGGCACTGCTCCCAAAATAAATATTTACGTGGATGGTGTGCAGGTATTGAATACAAATGCAAGCATCAATACAACTTACAGTGTAAATGTTACCGCAGGGGCTCATGTAATAAAAGTTGATAACCTTGGTACAGATTGGCTACTTA
>JAYTTM010000555.1:0-1555 GCA_043745055.1 Chitinophagaceae bacterium
GTCAACCTGACCCACCCACCAAGTCAGGCACATTTGCAAGGCATACAAAGCCTACACACAGAAGCCAACCTTGCAAAAGAGCCTGCCTTGTGCCAACGCTTCCGGGACACACTCTGCCACGGTGGACACATACTTTAAATTCAAAGCACCAAGACGAAGGGCGAACACATAACAGGGGGTTTGCCAAAATACGGGCTGACGGAAGTTATCTTCGGCATTTGTAATTCTATTGTGCTTCATATCCAGCTTGACGTAATTCTATTTAGCTTTTTGTTGTTATCTTCATCAAAAGTTTTTCAATCATCATCGGTTCCGGGCGGACGGAATACTAATTCCCGTACTTCGGCAAGCCCTGTCCGTTGGTTGCAACTTTTTTTATTTATTTGCTTTAAGTAGATTCTACTAATTGTAGCTATGTTGGGCTTCGGTTTTTCATTCAGCCATTATCAATCAGCATTGGTCCGGGCAGGACGTACACTGCTGAACATTTTAGGTTAATATCAGGCTTTTAGTTTTCTATTTGTCTTCAGTTTGGGCTTTTGATTCTTTAATCAGCGACATTAATAATATTGCTTTTGTACATGCTTAAACGTTAAAGCTGCAACCAACAAAGGTATTGCTGCAAGCAGGGCTGGATTGCTATGTTATCTTCGGCTGCAGCTCGCTATCAGCTTCGGTTTGGGCATGACGAGCTTTGTTGGGCTTTTGTTTTTTATCTTTTACTTTTATAACTTTATTCATCAGCGGTTGGGGTCGGACATAGCAATGAATTCCCTGCCTGCAGCAATACCCGACCGTTGGCTGCAAGGCTACGGCATGACATTAAACCGACTAACTCAAAAAACAAGCAATGGACAAAAAAGAAATAGTAGAAACAAGAACACTTGTTCTTCCCGACGACATAGAAGCCGTCAGAAAATTATGGTTTGACTATTTGGTTTGGGGCAATGACAAAATGCAAGAATTGTATGGAGTTCATCCTAATAATCCAGCAGACGCTGTTGAGCAAGACATACAACAAATCAGCAAGTTTCAGCCACCTTACGGACAACTCATTCTTGCAATTTATCAAGGTAAGATTTGTGGAGTTGGAAGTTTAAAAAGTATAAACTCTGAAATTGGTGAAATAAAAAGAATGTTTGTTGACCCAACTATTAGACGAATTGGGGCAGGGAGAGCAATACTTGAAGGACTTTTGACAGAAGCAAAAAAAGTTGGTTACAAAAAAGTTCGGCTTGACAGTCCAAAGTTTCTGGAAGCTGCTCATTCTTTATACAGAAGTTTTGGTTTCCGTGACATAGAAGCATACCCAGAAATGGAAATGCCAGCAGAGTTTAAGGACTATTTGTTATTTATGGAATTAGACTTAACGGAAGACAATAAATAGAATATGAAAAAGCCCAGCAGCCAACAAAGGTATTGCTGCAAGCAGGGCTGGACGTTGTTAGCTTCGGCTGCGGCTCGCTATCAGCTTCGGTTGTGGGCAGGACAAGCATCGTTAAACTTTTGTTTGTTAGCTTTTACTTTTATATCTTTATTCATCAGCGGTTGGGGG
>JAYTTM010000556.1:0-1550 GCA_043745055.1 Chitinophagaceae bacterium
ATACCTGCCAATTTATTTCCTGTAAGCAAAGGTCAGTTTATTGCCTGGAGCGGCAGCACAGGCGGCTCGCAAGGCCCACATGTACATTTTGAAATACGGGATACCAAAACGGATAAAGTGCTGAATCCATTGCTGTTTGGTTTTCCGGTGCCGGATAATATTGCACCCACTGTAATGCGACTTGCTGTTTACGACCGTACAAAAAGCACCTACGAGCAAATCCCGAAATTTATACCGATAAAAAAAGTAAATGGAGTGTACGTAACAGTTCCTGCTACAGTGGTATTGCCATCAAATAAAGTGAGTTTTGCCATTTCCGCAGTTGACAGAAGTAATAGTTCATCAAACCCAAATGGCATTTTTGAGGCTGACTTATTTGTAGATGATCAACCCATTATTGGCTTTCAATTAGACAGTATCAGTTATGATGAAACCCGGTATTTAAATGCACACATTGATTACAAATTACACAGTACCGGCGGGCCTTTTGTGCAACATCTCAGCAGGTTGCCAGGTTATCCAAATGGTATTTATAAAGAAGTAAACGGAGATGGGGTTATTAATATTAATGCTGTAGAAACCCGACAAATAAAAATTGAAGTTAAGGATACCGAAGGCAATACAGCTGTTGTACAATTTGCTGTAAAAAGCAATGGGAATACACCTGTTTTTACTGCCCCATCAACGCCTTATTTATTTAAACCCGGCTATGTAAATGTGTTTGAAAATAACGACATCAGTCTCTATTTACCCGAAACACATTTGTACGATTCTTTTTATTTTAAACTCACGGATATTAAAGGAAAAACCGGTAGCCCGGCATATCTGCTGTACTCTGGTAATATTCCGGTGCAGGCTAAGTTTCCCATCAGCATAAAAAACACCAATACAGCAAATCCAGATAAAATGGTAATGCACCGTTGGTGGGGTGGTAAAGATGATTATGCCAAAGCATTGCCAGTAATAAACGGCAAAGAAGCTGATTGGTACAAAGCCAGTTTCAAAGCACTGGGTAATGTAGAGTTGCTGATGGATGTTACCCCACCAACAATAAGACCTGTTGGTTTTAAAGATGGTATGAATGCCGCTAAACTAAATCGCATTGCGTTTGTTATTTTGGATAATACAGAAGAGTTAATGAATTTCAGAGCAACGTTGGATGGCAAGTGGCTGCGGTTCAGTAATGATAAAGGCAAAACATTCATTTATAAATTTGATGAGCATTGCCAACAGGGAGCACATGAATTAATGATTAGCGTAGAAGATTGTGTGGGAAATAAGACGGAGAGGGTTTATCAGTTTACAAGGTAAGTTTACCACATAGCCCCCAACCCTCAATGGGGGCTTAAAGGCAATGATCTTTTTGGCATTTTCTAAACAGAAATAATTAAAGTAATAATTAACTTACATCAAAAGCTCATTTAGAGGTTTGGGTGGTTTTTTAGACCAATCAATTATTATTATGACACAGCTAACAGAAGGAACTAAAGCACCTGAATTTACAGGAATTGATCAAAATGGGGACAAGGTTTCGCTGGCACAGTTTAAAG
>JAYTTM010000557.1:0-1550 GCA_043745055.1 Chitinophagaceae bacterium
ATTTACTAATTCATGAATACCTTACTAATTTAATTTTACTCTTTGCTGCTCATCAGTTGGTAGGGAACTTGCCGGTTTAGATTTTATAGTTGCGCCAAATCTGTAAACAAACGCAATATTAAATACCCTGGTGTCTCTGCTTATTTTTAGTGTTGATTGCACATCCTGAAAATTCTGAATTTCTTTTGGGTTTTGTGTATAAAAAATATCCCTTACATTAAACTTAATGCTTGCTTTATTATTTAATAGTTGTTTAGCAATACCTGCAGATACCTGTCCGAAAGGTAATTTAATAGCTTGCCCTTCATCCCGGTTACGGCTTGTATAGTTACCAGATAACTCCGCCGACCAGCCATTTGTAAAGCTAAACTGGTTGTTTACATTTAATGAAAGTGTGAGTTGTTTTGTATTGAAAGGATAGCCGTTAATTTCGCCGGAATATTTGTTTTGATACAGGTTTGCAAAAACCGTAGCACTGTACCATTTGCTCAAAGGGATAGTTGCACTTTCGGTAATACCATAATTATACCTTGTGCCAATATTGCCCACACCTCGTATGATTACAGAGTCTTTGTGGATAAGGGTTTCATTAATCACATCATGCACAACGCTATAATTGATTGTAGTAATTAAAAAGTTTTTATAGGAATGGCTTAACTCAATATTGGTGCTGAACTGCGGCTGCAAAAAAGGGTTGCCTGTTAAATAAGTGTATTTATCAATAAAAATGATAAAGGGATTTAATGCCTGATAAGCAGGTCTGTCAATTCGGCGACCAAATGAAAATGCAAACTGGTTATTGCCATTCACCTCATAACTAATAAAGCCTGTTGGGAAAAGACTAGTGTAATTGCGGCTAAAACTTGAATCGGGTTTTTGTAAAAGAAAAGATTGCAAAACCTTGTAATTAGTATTCTCAAGCCTTACGCCTGCCTGCACCATCCATTTACCAAATTTTTTATTGAGGTTAAGGTATGCTGCATTGATATTTTCTGAATAGTTGAAAGCATTGCTAAGCAGACTGTCGGTTAGCCATTTGTTGTTTGATAAATTAAAAAAGTTAGAAACATTATTTGTTTTTACAAAGCTTGATTTAATGCCTGTCTCTAATTTAATACCATTATTCAGTGAATGAGAATAATCAAGGCGACCTGAATAAATATCAATTGTTAAAGGAAGCAGGTTCTTTAAATGATTATCTGCCTGCAAGATTTGGTTTGGATTATATGTAAGTCCTGTAATATTTTGATTACCTGAAAAATCATAATGGAGATAATCAAAATTGGCAGCTATATCTTTTTTACTGGTATCGAATGAAGAGTGAAAGTTGATATTAACAGCCCCATTCTTCCAAGTATTGTCAACTTTTCTAATTGTTTTTTCTATTGCAGTAATATTTTCATTACCGTCTTTAAGGTAACTTGTAGTAAAACCATCCTGCTTTTGAGGCGCTAAAAAACCTGTGGCTACAACCCCTAAAGTGGTTTGCTTATTAATAAAATAGTCTAACCCTAATTTCAGGTTATTATTTTGGCTCTCATTTATTCTGT
>JAYTTM010000558.1:0-5623 GCA_043745055.1 Chitinophagaceae bacterium
ACATGGATTAGTTAGTGAAAGTATAGCTGCACATTTATCATTAACAGCTGGTATTCCCGTTAGTTACAAAGCAGGCGATCAACCCAATAATGCACTTTCGTTAAATGTACTCAACCCCGGCGAAGTGGCTGCCACAGCTGGAACTTCAGGGGTAATTTATGGCGTAGCAGATGAGCTGGCATACGATACAAAATCGAGGATCAACAGCTTTGCGCATGTAAATTATACGATACTTCAAAAGCGGATTGGGGTATTGCTTTGCATTAATGGAACCGGCATATTAAATAGTTGGATTAAGAGAGTAACGGGCAGCGAACTTAGCTACCGGCAAATGAATGAGCTGGCCAAAACGATAGCACCTGGCAGCAATGAATTAACAATGATTCCTTTTGGAAATGGTGCCGAACGGATGTTGGACAACAGGCAATTGAAAAGCCATATTCACAACATTGATTTTAATATCCACACGCCTGCACATTTATACAGGGCAGCACAGGAGGGTATTGCTTTTGCATTTAGGTATGGGCTGGATATTATGAGAGAAAATGGTATGAATCCATCGGTAATAAGGGTGGGAAAAGCTAACATGTTTTTAAGCGATGTATTTACGGAGGCATTTGTAAATGCAACCAATGTGCCGGTAGAAATGTACGCCTGCGATGGAAGTGTAGGCGCTGCAATTGGTGCAGGAATCGGCGCAGGTTTTTATACTTCGGCTAAAGAGGCATTTAGTAATACAAAACCGCTTTCGCTTACCGAACCAAACAATAGTATTGTCTATGATGAGTTGTACCATCAATGGAAAAATTGTTTGGAGAGAGATGCTGCTGGTAATAGTTTAGAAGTTAGTTAGTGTTAAAGCTAATCGCTCATTTATGTTTAGAGGGTTTTGAAGTATAGAAAGTGTAGTATTTTTAGAAGTTTACCAGGTTTTGAAGTATAGATGCCAAACACCACGATAAAGCTCCATAGGAGCGACATGTTAGTAGTAGATAAAAAAGAAAAAGCAATAAAAAACAAAAAGCTCCATAGGAGCGACTTGTTAGTAGCAGGAGGAACGGATTTGTAACAAATTATTTGTGTAGTCCGAATATTTGTTAATGCTGATTGAAATAATAAAGTTCAGCATCTAGACCTGATTGAAGTGGAAAGCCCGGAATGAAGTGAAGCCGACGAAGGAGGCGCAACGCAATGAGGACTTGCAGCGAAAAGCAGGACCACCGATGATGATTGATTTACTGTTGTGCTTCTAAAAAAATGCGTTTCTAATTTTTTTGTTCAATATTTTTTAACACCCCAAACCATTGCAATTGGTACGGATAAAATTACAAATATGGAAATAGTTACAGGCAACACAGAGTACTTTAAAAGTGTAAGTAAAATTAAATTTGAAGGGCTTGAAAGCGACAACCCGCTTGCCTTTAGGTGGTATGATGAAAATAGGTTGATAGCTGGAAAAACCATGAAAGACTACCTGCGGTTTGCATGTGCTTACTGGCACAGCTTCTGCGGTAATGGTGCCGATCCGTTTGGAGCGCCTACGCATATTTTTCCCTGGAATGTAAAAACGGATGCGGTAGAAAGAGCGAAAGACAAAGCTGATGCAGCCTTTGAATTTATAACCAAACTGGGCTTGCCATTTTATTGTTTTCATGATATTGACGTGGTTGATTATTGCGAAGATGTAAATGAAAATGACCGCAGGCTGCAGGCAATGACTGCCTATTTAAAACAAAAGCAACAGGCAAGCGGCGTGCAATTATTATGGGGTACGGCCAATCTGTTTAGTAATTTAAGATACATGAATGGTGCGGCTACCAACCCGGATTTTCATGTGTTGTCGCATGCTGGTGCACAGGTAAAAGCTGCAATTGATGCAACGATTGAACTAGGTGGCAGTGGTTATACTTTTTGGGGTGGCCGTGAGGGTTATATGAGTTTGCTGAACACGGATATGAAAAGAGAGAAGGCGCATTTTGCAAAATTTTTACATGTCGCAAAGGACTATGCAAGGGCCAATGGTTTTACCGGTACTTTTTATATTGAACCCAAACCATGTGAACCAAGTAAGCATCAATATGATTATGATTGCGAAACAGTAATTGGTTTTTTAAGAGAGTTTGATTTGTTAAATGATTTTAAACTGAACATTGAGGTGAATCATGCAACGCTTGCCGGGCATACGTTTCAGCACGAACTGCAGGTGGCGGTTGATAGTAATATGCTGGGCAGCATGGATGCCAACAGGGGCGATTATCAAAATGGCTGGGATACCGATCAGTTTCCAAATAACATTAATGAGCTGGTTGAAGCGATGCTGGTAATTGTAGAATCGGGCGGTTTTAAATCTGGCGGAATAAATTTTGATGCAAAAATCCGTCGTAACTCTACAGATGCTGAAGACCTGTTTTATGCACACATTGGCGGGATGGATACATTTGCAAGGGCACTGATAATTGCAGATAACATGCTACAAAAATCTGACTATAAAAAATTACGCACCAATAGATATGCAAGCTTTGATGCAGGCAAAGGAAAAGAATTTGAAGAAGGAAAATTATCGCTGGAAGATTTAAGAAGTTATGCTGTTGAAAATGGTGAGCCTGCTGTAATAAGCGGCAAGCAGGAGTACATGGAGAATATTATAAACCGGTACATTTAATTTTTTTGTTCATTGCAATTTTCAATAACGAAATTTTTAATTGGATTTTGAAAAGGCTGTTATTTAATCATTGCATTAAGTAACAGCTTTTTTGTTTATAGAAAATCGGGAATTGGTGCGGTATTGATAATTGGAAATTTCTTATTGCCAATTGACCATTCACCATTGCCCATTCACAATTGCCTTTAATTCATCATCAATATATTCACACTTCTTTGGAGGATGTTAAATGCAATTTCCGCCATCAAATTTTCTTTGTCTAATGTGGGATTTACCTCTGTTATTTCAAAGCAACATACTTTTCTGTTTTGCATAAACTTGCTGATTAAATCTTCTACTTCTCTTTCTTTTAATCCGTTGCTGACGGGGGTTCCGGTGCCTTTTGATATGGTAGAATCAAGACTATCCACATCAAAACTTACATAAATATCTGTGCAGTCGGATAGGTAGCGGATTACTTTTCTACTTACACTTTCTGCACCATTGCGCCTTACGTCGCTGGTGGTAATTACTTTAATACCGTATTTTTCAATCAGCTTTTTTTCTTCCGCTTCGTAATCTCTCAATGAAATAAATACTACATCTTCCGGTAATACTTTAGGATAAATTTTTCCGATATTTTTTAGCTGATCCCAAAGTCGGCAGGTTTTTTCATCAACGTTATGCACTTTACATTCTTCATTGTCTTCCCCAATGGCTGTAGCTAAACTCATGCCGTGCATGTTACCTGTAGGGGTAGTATAAGGGGTATGTAAATCTGCATGAGCATCAATCCAAATTACACCGAGTTTGCTTTTGGGTTTAGCCATTTTAATGCCTGCAATGGTACCGCCTGCTGTACTGTGATCGCCACTTAAAACCACCGGAAAAAAATGTCCTTTAATAGAATCACTCACTGCTTTGCTCACCCGTTCGTACATAGTTACCATGCCTTGTATCCTTTTGGCATAGGGCGATTGAATGGGTTCAAACAGCAGTTTATTTTCTACTTCAATTTTTTCTGATGGAAAGTGAACAAAGAAATTACTCATGAAATCCAGGGCAGCAATTTTAATGGCATCTACACCTAAACTTGCACCACGGGTGCCTGCACCAATTTCGCTAGGCACTTCTATTAACTTAATATTCTTCATATAAATAGTTAAGACCTTAACTGACGAGAACGGGAATAAGCTGGCAGGCAACCGGTATCTCTGTAAGCAAGGTTATTATAAAATAAGTAGTGATTTTTTATCCGGTAAAGCTATATAATTCCCTTCAAAGGGTTGCAACCTTTAATAGTTCCAACAGTTTTTAAAGGTTTAAACCGCATAAACATGTCCTCACTGTACCATTTTTCTTTCCTCGTTTTTTTGATCACTTCCTGGTGCTCCTTTAGTTGGTACGCAAAGTTTTTCATATCCTCTTTGCTACGCCAGATGCTGAAAGTTGCTTGCTTTATGTAAGGTATTTCACCAATGCCAATGGAGGTAATAAATCCTTCGGAACCCGCCATCTGGTTGGCAACACTACCTACATTTTTCCAAAATGACTGGAGTTTAGAAAGCCGGATGGTTGCCCTTGTTAATACAGCTATTAATCCGTCGCTATCTGTTTGTTTTGATAAAATGCCAAAAGGTTCTTTCCCATCCCACTTACCATGGCCCTCGATGGGCTGTAAAAATATGGTCCATGTTTCGCACTTAAAAAATTGTATCCATTTGCTTATGAAATTACCATACAAATCTTTCAACAGTAAGTTGGTGTCGGTAGTATTTGTTTCTGCTGATTTATTATTAATAGCCAGTATGCCCCATTGCTGCCAGTCGGGGTGTTTATCAAATGTGCCGTTTTTGCCACAACCCATTAATTTAAAAAAGCTAATATTTTTATTTAGCCATAATGGTAAACGATGAATGGCCATTGCAAATAATGCAACAACCGCCAGGCGTTTGGGGTAGCGTATGATTGTAAGTGTTACCTGCATAATGCAACAATAACAAGAATTTGCTTATGAAAGTTCTTAAAATAAAAAACGCCTGTTAAAAGGAGTCTATGTAGTAATTGGTAAACATTAAATAATGTGGCCATCTTACAACAGTATTACGGCCTAAAATTGAAAAAGAATTATCCAAAGTCTATTGAACTAAAATGCTTCCTGAACAAATAATAATTAAGTAGTAAAGTTTTATATTTTAGTTATATTTTTAACAAAAAATTGCATTATGAAAAAAGCTTTTGCACTTGTACTTTGTTTAGCTGTATTTTCTGTTCTATTTGCACAAACAGGAAAAGTATTCGACAATCTTTTACTGAAGAGTAAGATTTTAAACATGGATAGGAAGTATGCCATTTACCTTCCGCCAGATTATGAAACTTCACAACGAAGCTACCCTGTATTGTATTTGCTTCACGGCGGTGGAGATGACCAAACCGGCTGGGTACAATTTGGAGAAGTACAAAACATTACCGATAAGGCAATAAAGGAAGCTACTGCAACAGCTATGATTATTGTGATGCCAGATGCCAATACCGGCAAAAGAGGGTATTCAAATGATGTAACCAATACATGGCGGTACGAAGATTTTTTCTTTCAGGAGCTGATGCCTTTTATTGAAAAAACTTATAGGATAAAAACTGAAAAAAGATATCGGGCAATTGCTGGCTTATCCATGGGTGGTGAAGGAACATTTACCTATGCTTTGCATCATCCGGAACTATTTGCTGCCGCCTGCCCATTAAGTGCGGCCACAGGGCCATCAAACCTTGACAGTACGCTTGTAAGAATGAAAAGAGAAAATAATGCGCTTGCAGATTCAGCTATCATTGCTTTTTATAAAAGACAAAGTGTTGTTGAATTAGTAAACAATGTGCCAGACAGTTTAAAAAAATCGGTACGCTGGTACATTGATTGTGGCGATGATGATTTTTTATATGAAGGAAATTGCCTGGTACATATTGCTATGCGTAAAAAAGAAATAC
>JAYTTM010000559.1:0-21398 GCA_043745055.1 Chitinophagaceae bacterium
GTACATATTTTGCTGATTGATTTAATTGGAAACATGTTGCCATTACTCATGCTTTCCTTCGACCCGGCAGAAGGCGACCTGATGAATAAGCCGCCACGCAAACAGGGTGAAATGCTTAATAAAAAAAGCTTCATCACAATTTTATATTCTGGTATCATTAAAGGCGGCATTTCATTTGTAGCCTATTTATTATCCTATTGGTATCATGCAGGCGAACAGTTTCAGCATGAGAAAGCCGTAACGGTAACCATGGTGTCCATCATCGTTTGCCAATTTATCAATATTTTTTCCAGCCGCACTACAAAAACAATATTTACGAATTATTTTTTCAGCAATAAACAGTTGTTCATTGGCATAGGTTCATCCATCCTTTTTATGTTATTGATAAGCTATATCCCTATACTAAATCAATACCTTCATACCGGTCCATTGAGTTTGATGGATTGGGTGTATGTGATGTCTGGCGCAATTATTTACCTGGCAGTGTTTGAAGTGATAAAATTAATAGCTGCAAAAAAATAACAGGTACAGGAGAAAAATATAGAAGCACGATAACAAAAACATTTGAAAATAAAACTGAACAAAGCATAAATAATTATTTCGATTTATAAATAAATGATGCTTTTTTAAATTTAAAATAAATATTTAAAAGATGATCAATATACAGCCCGCTATATTCCTTGTACCCATTATTGTTTTAACACTGGTAGTAGCAATGTATTGTTTTATATTAAAAAATACTGCTCATAAAAAAGCATTTAAACAGTTTATATTGGTCATTACTGTTTTGGCATTCTTAGTAAATTTTGCATGGGAATTGGTACAACTGCCATTATACAAAGGTGCTGCTTATGATATACAACACATTGCTTTTTGTGCGTTGGCTTCGGTAGCGGATGTACTGATGGTATTGCTGCTGTATCTATGTTTTGCTTTTATAAATAAAAAACCATTTTGGGTACTGGATATGGGTTTCCGGCAGGTATTTATATTGATAATAATTGGTGGTACCGGTGCCATCATTGCCGAAATTGCTCATACTACAGCGGGCAATTGGGCATATGCTGACGCTATGCCCGTGTTACCGATTGTTAATGCAGGCCTGGCACCTGTTTTACAATTTTTGTTATTACCTGCTTTAATTTATTATGTAAGCTTTTTACTTCTTAAAAAAATTGCTATGAAAGAAACACAATTGTTCAATCCATAATACGGCCATTTTATTTTAATCATTAAAAAAAACAAATCATGAAAAAGACCATTTTAATTACGGCCATTTTTTTATCGGGTGGTTTTGTGTTTACAGCATGTAATGGTAATAATAACAAAGCAACTACCGAACAATTAGCTAAAGACGAAATGTAAACCTGCAGCATGCACAATGAGGTGATGAGCAACCACACAGGACAATGCCCCAAGTGCAACATGAATCTTGTTAAGCAAAAAATGACCGCTGATCAACAGAAAATGATGAACGAAGGCACTTATATAAAGCCAAAAAAATAAAACATGGTAGAAAAATTAATTTCATTGGCACTTCGCAACCGGCTGGTAGTATTGCTGGTAGCAGCAGGATTATTTGTATGGGGCATTTACAGCATCAAACAAAACCCAATCGATGCTATTCCAGACCTAAGTGAAAACCAGGTAATTGTTTTTACTGAATGGATGGGCCGCAGTCCCCAGGTTATTGAAGACCAGGTAACCTATCCGCTGGTATCCAATCTGCAGGGTATTCCTAAAATTAAAAATGTGCGGGGCACCTCCATGTTCGGGATGAGTTTTGTGTATATCATTTTTGAAGACAATGTGGATGTATACTGGGCAAGAACAAGGGTGCTGGAAAGATTAAACTATGCACAACGATTATTACCACAGGGAATTACCCCCTCTCTTGGTCCGGATGGAACCGGCGTAGGACATATTTTTTGGTACACACTAAAAGCAAGGAATATGGATTTGGGGGAACAAAGGGCCTTGCAGGATTGGTATATAAAGTTTGCATTGCAAACGGTACCAGGTGTGGCAGAAGTAGCAAGTTTTGGTGGTTTTGAAAAACAATACCAGTTGGTGGTGGACCCGGTAAAGCTACAGTACTACAACGTTTCATTAATGGATGTAATGAACAAAGTAAAAGCCAATAATAATGACGTGGGAGGACGAAAATTTGAGATGGCAGATATGGCATACATCATCCGTGGCCTTGGTTATGTTAAAAGCAAGGAAGACCTGGAAAGCATTGCAGTAGGGAATTACGGGGGTATTCCTGTAAGAGTAAAAGACGTAGCAAGTGTACAAATGGGTGGTGATTTACGATTGGGGATTTTTGACCAGAATGGTGAAGGTGAAGTAGTGGGTGGCATTGTAGTAATGCGGTATGGCGAAAATGCAGATAATGTAATTAAGGCAGTAAAAGTAAAAATAAAAGAGGTGGAAAAAGGATTGCCGGAAGGCGTAACATTTCATTACGACTATGACAGAAGTGTGTTGATAGAAGAAGCCATTGAGTCGGTAAAAGGTACATTGATTGAAGAGTTGATCACGGTATCAATTGTGGTTATCATCTTCCTTTTTCATTGGCGCAGCGCATTGATTATTTTAATTCAGTTACCCATTTCAGTGGCCATCGGATTTATTTTACTGCAGGCATTTGGTATTTCTTCCAACATCATGTCGTTAACCGGTATTGCATTGGCAATTGGTGTAGTGGTGGATGATAGCATTGTGATGGTAGAAAATTCGTACCGCCATATTTCGGAGGCACAGGAAGCAGCCGATGCTTCGCCACCTGGAGTAAAAACGTAGAGATGCTAATTTGTAAATGAGTAGTATGGATAAATGATGAAGAAAATTTAAATGTTGAATTGTTAGTGCAAAAGTTGAATAAATATGCAAATGCCTGGCCTCCCTCTCTTTTGGAGAGGGACCGGGGGTGAGGTAAAAAAAGTTGATAGAAAATAAACTGTACAAGAGTGATTATTTTTTCTTTTATCAAAAGAAAAAATAACAAATCAAAGATTGCAACGATGTTTAATTGAAAAATAAATGCAGGGTTCAAAATAAAAAAAATGACAAAGAAAAAAAATTTATGGGTTTCATTTAAAAATTTATTCACCCGGAAGAAAGACCCACTTACGCCTGCTGATAAATTAGTGATTATTGAAAAGTCGTCCAAACAGGTTGGTCCCGGTGTGTTCTTTTCTACCATCATTGTGGTCACTTCATTCCTGCCTGTTTTTTTATTAACGGGTATGGAAGGGAAATTATTCAGTCCATTGGCCTGGACAAAAACTTTCATCTTGTTGGTTGATGCATTTTTGGCGATCACCTTAACGCCTGTTTTGATTTCTTTTATACTGAAAGGCAGGTTGCGGCCAGATGCAAAAAATCCGGTTACACGAATGCTGGAAAAAGTATATAGGCCTGCGTTAAAATTTTGTTTAATCTGGCGCAAAACAATCATTGCTGTTAACCTGCTTGCATTAGGCGTAGGCGTGTTTATGACAACCCGGCTTGGTTCGGAATTTATGCCGCCACTGGATGAAAATTCTATCCTTTTTATGCCCGTAACCCTACCCGATGTTTCCAATAGTGAAGTAAAACGATTGTTACAGATCCAGGATAAAATCATTAAAACAGTTCCGGAAGTACACAATGTGTTGGGCAAAGCAGGCAGGGCGAATACTGCAACAGATAACTCTCCCATTAGTATGGTAGAAACAATTATAATGCTGAAACCCCAAAGTGAATGGCGAAAAGGAATTACAAAGAGTGATATCATTAATGACCTCAACTCCAGGTTGCAAATACCAGGCGTAACCAATGGGTGGACACAACCGATTATCAACCGCATCAATATGCTATCTACAGGCATTCGTACCGATGTGGGGTTAAAAGTATATGGGCAAAACCTGGATACTATTTATGCCTTTGCACAAAAATTAAAAAAAGAATTGGAGGGAATTCCCGGTGTAAAAGATTTGTATGTAGAACCTATAACTGGCGGAAAATATATTGACATAGTTATAAAAAGAGATGAAATCAGTCGCTATGGTTTAAGTGTGGATGATGTAAATGTTGTGGTAGAAAGTGCTTTGGGTGGAATGAAATTAACGACCACTGTTGAGGGCCGCCGTCGCTTTTCTGTAAATGCACGGTTTGGTCAGGATTTTAGAAGTAACCTGCAGGATTTAAAACGGCTGCAGGTGCAAACAATGGGCTTCGGTCCCATTCCTTTAGAAGCAGTAGCCGACGTGAAAATTACGGACGGACCACCCATGATAAATTCAGAGAATGCTTTACTAAGAGGTACTGTTTTATTTAATGTAAGAGATCGGGATTTGGGCAGCACAGTAACCGAAGCGCAAAAAAAGTTAAATGCAATGGTACAAAAAATGCCGAAGGGTTATTTCATTGACTGGAGTGGCCAGTGGGAAAACCAGCTTAGGGCAAATAAGACATTGAAAATTGTAATGCCCATTGTATTGGTCATCATCTTCATGGTTTTATATTTCACCTATCACTCTTTAAAAGAAGCATTGGTTAGTATGATCACGGTTCCCTTTGCGTTGATAGGTGGGGTGTATATGGTGTACTTCTATGGAGTTAATCTATCGGTAGCTGTAGCAGTTGGTTTCATTGCTCTATTTGGTATGGCAATAGAAACAGCAATGATCCTAACGATCTACTTAAACGAGGCAATGCAAAAATTAGTGAAGGATAAAGGTAACTCTAAAGAAACCATTCTTCCCGGTGATATCCGGAACTATATCATAGACGGTGCTACCAAACGTTTGCGCCCGGTTGTAATGACAGTATCTGTTTCCTTGTTTGGCCTGATACCCATTTTATGGGCAACAGGAACAGGCAGCGATGTAATGCTTCCCATTACCATTCCGTTAATAGGGGGAACGTTCACCGCCATTATTTATGTATTGTTTGTAACACCGGTTGTGTTTGAAATGGTGAAAGAATCTGAATTAAAACGTAAAGGTAAAATTGAACTCATCGATGTTAAAGAATAAAAAAGGGGCATATTTCAAATTGTCGCTGCAGCAAGTGGTCGGTGGGGACACCGACCACGGCCCAGCCTCGTTCGGTGTCCCCACCGACCGAAATCAAGAGCAACAAATTGAAATGCACGCAATAAAAATGAAATGGAAATAACAACAACATCAACGATAACATGCCCTCATTGTAGTTATCAAAAACAGGAAGAAATGCAAACTGATTCCTGCCGGTTTTTTTACACCTGTAAAAAATGCGGGGTAATATTAAAACCAAAAACAGGGGACTGTTGTGTGTTTTGCTCTTATGGAAATGTTCCTTGTCCACCGGTACAAAAAAATAAAAATTGTTGTACTTAAATTTTACACTATGAAAAAAATAGTTGTTCTATTCATCATTTTTCTTTCGGTTAAAATGACTACTGCCCAAACGATGAAGCTGAATACAATCATCGACAGTATTACCGTTTCTCATCCCGTTGTAAAAATGTACAACAATGAAATTCGCTCTATGGATGAAGCCGCCAAAGGCGCCAAAAGCTGGATGCCGCCAGAATTCAGCACCGGCTTATGGATGACACCCTATAATCCTGGTCTATGGAAAAAAACCGATATGGGTACGGGTATGGGGCAATACATGATTGGCGGCCAACAGATGATTGCCAACAGGAAAAAATTAAATGCAGATGCCGCATATATGGAAGCCATGTCTCTTGTAGAAAAAGAAAAAAAGAATGCCAGTTTGAATGAATTAACCAATGATGCCAAACAGTCTTATTATGAATGGATAATCCTGAAAAAGAAATTAAATATTGTAGAACAAAACGAAAAGCTCCTCGACTTTATGATTAGGAATGCAGAGCTGCGTTATAAAAATGGGATGGAGAAAATAAGTGCGTATTATAAAGCAAAAGCAGCATTGGGGATTTTAAAAAATATGCAATTAATGTTTGACAACGACATCAAAGAAAAGCGTATCCGCATCAATGCATTGATGGGCAGAAATGCGATGATTGATTTTGATATTGATACCAGTTACCAGATAAAGGATTACTCAAACACAATTTTTGACAGTACACTTTTTTACAGCAACCGGAGCGATTTAAAAGCTATAGACAGGGACATCAACACTACATGGTTAAAGCAGGAAACAGAAAGGCAAAGCCTAAAACCACAATTTGGTATCAGGTACGAACATATGTTTGGCTTTGGTGGTTTGCCTATGCAATTTTCATTAATGGGGATGATGAAACTACCACTTACCAAATGGTCATCTAAAATGAATAAAGCAAATATTGAAAGCCTTAAATGGAAAGCCAATGCTTTACAATCGCAAAAAGAAATGTTGGTGAACGAATACAGCGGCATGGCTTATGGAATGCTGAATGAAATAACGTTGAAGAAAAGGCAATTGAAATTGTATGAGGAGAATATTATTCCGGCATTGACTAACAATTACAAGACAATGCAACTTGGCTATGAGCAAAACACCGAGGAATTATTTATGCTTTTTGACGCATGGGAAACACTGAATATGACACAGCTTGAATATATCAATCAATTAAAAGAGTTATTACTAATGCAGGTTCAGTTGGAAAGAATAATGGAAATAAGATAACAAGAATGACTTTCCGCAATTTGGAGCTAAGAAGCGTAGCCTCGGTTAATATGGTAACAACGGGTTTCAACCCGTTGATGAAGTAACAGATAATGAAAGCCGTAGGTTTGGCCCATATAGAAATTCAGTAACAGTTAGTTGAAAACATCTAGCTTTATTTAAAGACACAAAAATATGCGCCGAGCCTACGGCTCTCAGATAGCTTGTTTCTTAAAATACAACGGATTAAAATCCGTTGTTACAAAACAGAAGCGAGCCTACGGCTCTGCAGTTTTTAATCGTATTGCTCCTAATTGCGGATAGTCATTATAACAAGATTATGTTTAAATCTAAAATCTTTGTCCACCTAGCGATAGACGCTGCTTACTTTAAAAAGCCTTACTCCTATGGACGCTGTGCTTTATTTACGTAAGCTATTAAATAAAAGAGTTAATCAAAAAATATGTTTACAATCAAAAAATATAATCGTTATTTATTCCTGGCATTACTGTGTAAAGTAACCATTGTTTTCACTTCACTTAGTTCCTGCAAAGGAAAAAAAACAACAGACCACTCACAACACCAGGCGATGGAAAAGGATACAGCAGCGGCACTTTCAGAACATCAGCATCAAGCCTCAGATTCTGCTAAGGCAGAAGTGTACACCTGTTCCATGCATCCTCAAATCATTCGGGATAAGCCGGGTAATTGCCCCATCTGTGGTATGCAGTTGGTAAAGAAATCCAGCGCTAATGAAAAAATAAATGGTTTGGATTTGAATACTTTATTAAAACCTACCAACGGTTTTGTTATCTCATCCATTCCGGTTACCACGCTTACAAGTAGCAACGAAAGGATTGAAGTAGATGCCCTGGGAGCGATAGCTTATGATACACGCTATGTGGGTAATATTTCTGCAAGAGTAGCCGGCCGTATCGAAAAACTCTATGTTCGTTTTCGCTATCAAAAAATAAGTGCCGGGCAAAAAATTATGGATATCTACAGCCCGGAATTATTAACGGCACAACAAAACCTATTGTTCGTTTTAAAGAACGATGCTGGCAACAGCAGCTTTATTAATACTGCAAAACAAAAACTATTGTTGTTGGGTATCAGTAACGACCAATTGCAGCAGGTAATAGCAACACAGAAGCCATCTTTTACGATTGCTGTTTATAGTAAGTACAGCGGCCATATTCATGAAGCCGCCGGCATTATGAATAACAGTAACACCAATCCGGGTGGTATGAAAGACATCGCCTTGGTTACAGAAGAATTGCCATTAAAAGAAGGGATGTACATACAAAAGGGACAAACTATTTTTTCTGTTTATAACCCATCAAGGGTTTGGGCACTGCTAAATATTTATGCTGATAACCAAAGCACCATAAAAAGAGGGGATGGAGTAGAATTGACTTCAGAGGCCAACCCTGATAAATCTTTTTTTGGAAGAGTTGATTTTATTGAACCCTTTTTTAGAAAAGAAAATAAAACACTTTCCGTAAGAGTGTTTTTTGATAACACCAAACTACAGCTTCCTGTGGGCAGCCAGGTTAAAGCTACCATTTCCGGGCAGCCAAAAATGGCAAACTGGTTACCAAAAGAATCCATTGTATCGCTGGGTTTAGATGAAGTGGTTTTTGTAAAAGCTCCTGATGGTTTTATGCCGCATATCGTTTCTACAGGATTTACAAATAAAGGAAAAACGCAAATAGTAAGTGGATTGGCATCTACAGATTCCGTAGCGCTCAATGCTCAATTCTTGATGGACAGCGAAAGTTTTATAAAAATTAAATAGATGATAATGAAAGTACTCCCGATCATAATAATGTTATTTTTTTTATTTGCCTGCAATAATAAAAAGCCCGTAGCCAGCGGTCATAAAATGGCCGAAATGAAAACTGATTCAAATGGAATGGAGAAGACTGATAGTATGGAAAACATGCCGGGCATGGATACCAGCTCGTACTACACATGCTCTATGGATCCGCAGGTTAAAGAAGATAAACCCGGTAAATGTCCCATTTGCAAAATGGAATTGACAGCAGTAAAAAAAAGCAGTAATCAAAATGGGGATGAAATTAAGTTGAGTGAACAACAAATACAATTGGGGAATATTCATACGGATACTATTAACAGCAGCATGCTGGGAGATAAAATTGTTTTGACTGCTACCTTAAATATTAACCAGATGAAAACCACGTCCATCAGCGCAAGAGTGATGGGGAGAATTGAAAAACTATATTTTAAAAATACCGGCGATTATGTAAATAAAGGCAGCCGTGTTTTTGATTTATACAGCGAAGAATTAAACAATGCTAAACAGGAACTGATACTGGCATTGGAAAGAAAAGAAACACTTGATAATTCCATCATTGATTTTAACCAATTGATACAAAGTGCAAAATATAAATTGCAGTTATGGGGTATTAGTAATGCACAAATAGAAGAGCTTGTAAGAACAAAAAAAACAACCTCAACCACCACATTCTACAGCAATGCAAGTGGATACATCACTATGCTTGAATTAAAAGAAGGCGACTATACCATGGAGGGCAGCACCGTAATGCGGTTGGCAGATTTATCTACTGTGTGGGCTGAAGCACAAGTGTATTCTTCACAACTATCACAAATTGACAGAAACGGAATTGCAGAAGTGCAGATGCCGGATATTCCCGGAAAAAAAGTAACTGGCAAAATAGCATTTGTAAACCCGGAAATTAATACAGATACCCGGATAAATTTGATTAGGGTAAGCATCCCCAATGCCGGTAACCAGTTAAAACCAGGAATGCCCGCCTACGTAATTTTAAAAAACCGTCAACACAATATGCTTTCATTACCCATCGATGCTGTAATCCGGGATGGTAAGGGCGCAACGGTATGGGTACAAACCGTAAAGAATACATTTAAAAACAGAATGGTTGAACTCGGTATGGAAACCGGCGATCGGATAGAAATAAAGTCTGGCCTAAAAGAAGGGGATGTAATTGTAATTACAGGCGCTTACCTCATAAACAGTGAATATATTTTTAAGAAGGGTGCCGACCCGATGGCGGGGATGAAAATGTAAAAATATTGAGAGGAATTTTGGAAGCTTTTTCGCAAGCCTGCCTTAAATCTATATCAATACCGTTATGTGGTATTAATACCTCTTTATGAGATAAGGCAGCAGGTATTGCCAAATGTTGCATGACTTGATCGTTTAACCTTGTGTAATAATAACGCTTACAGCGTCATTTCTGAATAAAAAGGATTAATTTTTTAAAATAAAAATCATTAGCTATTTGGAGCATATTTTGCCTTTAATATCTATGGCAACTTCATCTCAATAAAAAATAAAGGAATACAAATGTTAAAAACTACCAAGAGAAAAATTACCCCGCAAAGTAATAAATTACTCAAATGCCCTACCGGCATCAAAGGTTTTGACGAGATTACCGAAGGCGGCCTTCCGCAAAATGGAACCACTTTAGTTTCCGGAAATGCCGGCTCCGGAAAAACGCTTTTTGGGATTGATTTTTTAATCAAAGGTGCAACTGATTATAAGGAGCCGGGCATTCTCATATCGTTTGAAGAGACAGAAGATGAACTTTTTAAAAACGTGGCTTCTCTCAATATGGATTTGCAAGGCCTTGTTTCACGGAAAAAGATTGTGCTCGAAAATGTTGTTTTAGAGCGCAAAGACATTCAGTAGACTGACTTTAATCTCGAGGGTATATTCGTTCGTTTGGAAGAAGCCATTGATTCTATCGGTGCCAAACGGGTGGTTTTAGATTCTCTTGAATCTCTTTTTGCAGGCATTACAGATATTGGCATTCTTCGCTTAGAGATAAAAAGACTTTTCCGATGGCTTAAAGAAAAAAAAGTCACGGCAATTGTTACGGGCGAGATGGCACAAAACGGTTCATATACACGTCATGGCCTGGAGGAATATATCTCCGACTGCATCATTCTTTTAGATAACAGAGTTAGAGACGAAATGGCGACCCGTAGAGTTCGTGTCATTAAATATCGGGGGTCAAGTCATGGAACAAGCGAATATCCATTCGTTATTAGTAACGAAGGACTTTCAGTAATTCCAATCACATCAGCAGGGCTTGCACAACCGGGCACAGACAAGAAGGTTTCTACAGGCATCCCATCGTTAGATAAATTGTTCACGGGCCGTAAAGGTTACACCAGAGGTAGTACCATACTTACTTCCGGCACAGCAGGCAGCGGAAAAACAAGTTTTGCGGGGGCATTTGCATTGGAGAGTTGTAAACGTGGGGAACGCTGTCTTTACTTCTCTTATAAAGAATCATCAGGGCAACTCGTTCAAAACCTTCTTTCAATCGGTATTGATTTTGCGCCCTGGATTGAAAAAGGATTATTAAAGATTGTGGCTCTCAGGCCTTCTTTTCTTGGTTTGGAGTTGCATCTGCTGAATGTTTATAAGCTGGTAGATAGTTTTAAACCAAAGGCCGTGGTTGTAGATCCTTTGACAAGTCTCGTTGGAGAGGGGGAGCAGCGTGAAGTTTCATCAATGATTACCCGAATGATTGATTTATTTAAATCCAGGAGCATCACTACGTTTTTTACAAGCCTTGTTTCTGCAACCTTTCAAAGTAACACGAGTGGTGAAATAGGTGTTTCATCTTTGATTGATACCTGGATTGTTGTGAGAATGGTAGAAGATGATGAAGGCAGAAAACGCACCCGTGAAGTATTCATTGTTAAGTCTCGTGGCAGTAACCATAATACGGATGTCCACAAATTTATTTTGAGTGATGATGGAATTATTTTGACACCTTATGCTGAATCTGCGGTTAGCGGCAATAAGAAAAAAAAAATTGATAAAAATGTTGCTGAGGATAAAAAAAATAAATAACAATCCATGAAAAAAGTTCAGCCCAAATTCATTGTAGGTATTGGCGGCTCAGCCAGTGCACTTAACGCATATAAGGATCTTCTGGATGCAATGCCGCCTGATACAGGTATGGCCTTTATTATTATTTCTCACATGAACCCCACCGCCCATAGTGCGTTAGCAAAAATACTAAAGAAGCATACGAAAATGTCTGTAACCGTGGCTTCTGAGGGAATGGTGATTCTTGCGAATCATGTTTACGTAATTCCTCCGGACTCAGATCTTACTATTGAAAATTATCGCTTCAGAGTAATTTCGCCTCGCATTAGCAGGAACAAGCAGGTAGATATCTTTTTTATTTCCCTGGCAAATGAAATGGGTGTCCGTGCGGTCGGCATTATCCTTTCCGGATATGATGGCGATGGCACTGAGGGCTGTAAGCACATCAAGGCCAACGGAGGAAAAACCTTTGCTCAGGACATGTCTGCCGAAGTTGACTTCATGCCGCTCAGCGCTAAGGCAGCAGGCTGTGCTGATTTCGTTTTGCCACTTGATAAAATTCCAGCTAAGCTAAAAAGATTGGCGGCGGCGCTTAAAATTTAGAATAGGTTTATCCAGCCAGAAAGTGCTGCCCCCACAATTAGTTAAATTTCCCTTGCCTGATTTTTTTGCAGTTTTTAACTATTGTATTTAGGTGTTCTTCTTTATAAAGAAATGTATCTAAATTAAAAGGTTTTTATAAAAAGAGTGGTGTATTTTTTGAATTAGATGTCACAATAAACAGCATTCGACGCACGCCAAAATAATATATAAAAGATATTTTCTAAATAAAAATTTATGACAATTACAACAAATAATACAGCACTGACAACTCAGGAAGTGGCAGCCCGATTCAACGAGTTTGCCCAGCAAGAAAAATGGTTTGAAATCCAGGACGAGCTTTTTGCAGATAATGTGAGGAGCATAGAACCTGCAAATTCTCGCTTTTTTAAGAATGCCGAAGGCAAATCTCCTGTTCGTAAAAAAGGGGAGGATTGGGGAAAACAAATAGAAACAGCCCATAGACTTTATACAACTGAACCCGCTATAGGCGGTAATCATTTTGCAGTAGGAAGGGAGGTGGATATTACTGTAAAAGGATTTGGAAGAATACAAATTAATGAGGTAATGGTATATGAAGTGAAAGACGGCGAGATAGTATTAGAGCAATTCTTTTATTGAAAAATCTTGTCGCATCTTTTTTGGTTTTATTGTTGAAGTAAAGGAGCTGCACGGCTATGCTAATGTCGCTGTTTTGCCGTACTGGCAAACAGCCAATTTAATGTTACTTTTTATTTTTTCTGATGCAGTTGTGTGAAGAATTTACAATATCAAACCAAAACCCAATTGGTGCCATTCCCTATTTAGTGCCTGTTTACCAAACATCGGCACAGTCTGTAAAATTGTTTGGACGGATCTCTTGAAAGGCACCAGCCAGTCTTCGTTAAATCTACTTTGTGGGGTATTAATACCTCGTTATGAGAAACACCTGCAATTGCTGCGAAAAGTTGCTTGCTTCAACCGATTCAATCCCCCTGAAATAGTAGCGTTTACAGCGCATTTGTGAGTAGAAAAATTATTATTTGCAGAAAAAACATTTCCAGCTTTTGGAACATGGTTTGCCCCTAATATTTATAAAATATTCACCTAAAATTTTTAAACAATGAAAAAGAATCAAAATGAATTATTTCTTCATGGCCTAAAGCAAGGCTCACAAGAAAACATGAGTTCTGGAAGTTACACCTGCTCCATGCACCCGGAAGTAAAATCAGACAAACCCGGCAAATGCCCCAAGTGTGGGATGGAATTAATAAAGAAAGATTAATTAAATCGGGCAACAGCGCATCTGAAGAACGGGCAACAGCGCATCTGAAGAAAAAAATAAAAAAATAATAAAGATGAAAATTCAAAAGACAATTTCTGTAGTGTTTGCTTTAATGCTTATGCTGCTACTATGTTTTACAGCAAATAATTCTTTTGCACAAACTAAAACCAAGCATGCAATGATGAAAGATTGCTGTATGATGAAAGACGGCAAAATGATGGTAATGAAAGATGGTAAAACAATGTCAATGGATAAAGACATGACCATGAAAAATGGAACAATGGTTATGACTTCTGGTGAATGTACCATGAAAGATGGTAAAAAGATGATGATGAAGGATGGCGACTGTATGGAAATGAGTGGAAAAATGTGTAGCGATAAAATGAAAAAAAAGATGATGAAAAAAGGTAAAATGGCTATGAATTATTCCTGCCCTATGCACCCTGAAGTTACAAGCGATAAGCCTGGTGTATGTTCCAAATGTGGGATGGACTTAACAAAGTCTAAAAAAGAACAAATGAAAATGGAAGTTATGAAAATGTACAGTTGCCCAATGCACCCTGGAGTTACCAGCGATAAACCAGGCAAATGTTCTAAATGTGGAATGGATATGGCGAAGAAAAATTAATGATCGCTGCAGAGCATAAAACAATGGCAATAATTAAAATTAAAAATCATGGAAAAATCAATTTCACATACCTACCATATCGGTGGCATGAGCTGTGGTGGCTGTGTTTCAACAGTTAAACAAAAATTATCCAGTGTACCAGGTGTAACGGCTGTAACAGTTGACCTGGAAAAAAAGGAAGCGAAAATCACTTCATCTGAAGAGATTGAAACAGATACGCTTCGGGGTGCCTTCGTTAATTCACATTATACTATTTCAGAACTTAACTTTAAAATAAGTTAAGCTTATAATTCGCTGAAATATTAATTACATCAAACAACCTTTATTTACAATTTTAAAATTAAAAAAATGGCAAACAAAACAGTATTATAAAAAGATAGCACAAAGGATAGTAAACCAAGTGTGAATCAAGTTAACATAAAAGGTATTGCGCCAAATAAGATTGCGGATAAAAAGCAACAGACACTACCAAAGAAGTCATCTGGTATTGTTGCTGATGCAGTGGGGCGTAGTGCAGTAAATAAGGTGAAAGCTAATTCGTCAAGAGATGTAAGAGGATCCAATGGCTTGGCAAATACAGGTACTATTATTTCTTATGATTAATTGTGCCTGAGAAAAGCAAAGTGTAACAACAAATATAAAATTGAAACCCATCTCCGGCATATCAACCAATGCACCTGACGATATTAAAAAATCAGCAGCAAATAAACAGTTGATGAAATTACACAAGCAACTGTTTGCGCTGCAAAATATTTTTTATGCAGAAGGGAAACATGCGCTGCTCATCATTCTACAGGGAATGGATACATCGGGCAAAGATGGTACCATACGCCATGTTTTTTCCTGTATCAATCCACAGGGATGCATTGTAAAATCTTTTAAAACACCAACCGAACAAGAAAAGTTACACGATTTTCTTTGGCGCATTTATGCTAACCTTCCCGAAAAAAGAATGATTCAAATATTCAACCGTTCACACTACGAGGATATTTTATTTCCTGTAGTTCACAGGCTGCTTAATAAGAAAGAAATCGCTGAACGCCATGGGGTGATTAACAAATTTGAAGAACATCTGCAAAAAAATGGCACCATCATTCTGAAATTTTTCCTGCATATTTCTAAGGAAGAGCAGAGCAAAAGATTAGAAAAAAGATTAACCAGCCCTGAAAAAAAATGGAAATACAATGCAGGAGATAAAAAGGAGGCAAAAAAATGGGATGACTATTTAGATGCCTATCAGCATGTACTGGATGGATGCGGCAAGCACAACCCATGGATAGTGGTTCCTTCTGATGAGAAATGGTATCGCAATTATTTAGTGGCAAATACAATTGTAGAAACATTGGAGAATTTAAAGATGAAATTTCCAAAATAAAATTTTAATAATTTAAAATTCAAAATCATGACAGACATCACTATCAACATTAAAACCGGGTCAGAAAATAGCGAACCAAAGGTTACGACTAATACAGGCAATACCACAACCGCTGTTCCTAAACTTGAATCACCAAAAATGGAACCTCCGAAAGCAGCAATAGAGGAAGAAACTACTACTGGAAAAGAATCCCCAAAGGGTGAATCTGCAGAGAATGATGATTCAAAAAAAATGGACATGACCGAAGCAGAACATGCAAAAATGAGTGCGGATAAACCTAAACCTGCTGAAGAAGCGGCTTTAAGGCAGGAAGCTCCAAAAGAAGAAATGAAGGAAGAAAAACCTTCGGAGAAAGACGAGCCAAAAAAAATGGACATGACCGAAGCAGAACATGCAAAAATGGGTGCTAAAAAATAAACCTTAAAAATTTTATAAAAGGAAATATCTGGTTCAAAAAAGGATTCCCTAAAAACTGTAACCAGCATAAAATTGACCATTATGGCAAGAATTACTATCAATATCGACACGGACGGCGATGAGCCGAAAGTTACAACTACAACGGAAAATACCAACCCAGCTATTTCAAAAGCTTTACTGCCAAAAGAAGAATCTCCAAAAGAGCAACAGAAGGAAGCAACTCCAAGAGAGGAATCTCCAAAAGAAGAAAAGAAAGAAGAAACTTCTCCGGAAAAAGAATCCACCAAGGATGAACCTCCACCAAAAGACGAACCGAAGAAAATGGATATGACTGACGAGGAGCATGCAAAAATGAGTGCAGATAAACCATCAGAAAAAGAGTCACCAGCAGATGAAAATTCAAAGAAAGGCGACCAGAAAATGGACATGAGCAAAGATGAGCATGCCAAAATGCAACACTGCAATGCGCCAATGGGAATGCAGGGACACGACCATCATAAAATGATTGCTGATTTTCGCTTACGTTTTTTTATTTGTTTGGGGCTTTCTATTCCGATAATGCTATTATCTCCCATGCTTCAAATGTTGGTGGGCATAAATTGGCAATTCCCAAGTTCGCAATATGTAGCATTCGCACTATCCACTGTTGTTTATTTCTATGGTGGCTTACCATTTTTGAAAGGATTTTGGAACGAAATAAAAACCCGTACACCGGGGATGATGATATTGATTGCAGTAGCTATTTCAACTGCTTACATATACAGCACTGCAACTGTGTTTGGTTTAAAAGGAGAAGATTTTTTCTGGGAGCTGGCAACGTTGATTACCATCATGCTGCTTGGTCATTGGCTCGAAATGAAATCCATTGCAGGAGCATCACGAGAATTGGAATTGTTGGTACAGTTAATGCCAGACGAAGCACATCTTGTAACTGGCGACAAAATCAGTGATGTAAAAACAGATTCGCTTAAAACGGAAGACATCATTCTTATTAAACCCGGCGAAAAAATTGCAGCCGATGGATTAATTGCAGAAGGAGAAAGTTATTTAAATGAATCCATGCTCACAGGTGAATCAGCTCCCGTAAAAAAAATAAAAGGCCAAAAAGTAATTGCGGGTTCTATCAACGGCAATGGCTCCATAAAAATTACCGTTACACATGCTGCAAAAGATTCTTATCTCTCTACGGTAATTAAGATGGTGGATGATGCACAGAAATCAAAATCAAAAATACAACTCCTTGCTGACAAGGCAGCACTCGTTCTAACCATCGTTGCATTATCGCTCGGTTTTGGAACATTTGCTTTTTGGCTGATATACGGGGAAACACTTCAATTTGCATTGGAAAGAATGGTAACTGTTATTGTAATTTGTTGCCCTCATGCACTCGGTTTGGCTGTGCCATTGGTAGTTGCTATTTCTACATCACTTGCTGCCAAAAATGGGTTGCTCATTAAGAACAGAACAGCCTTTGAAAACTCCCGAAAAATAACCACCATCATTTTTGATAAAACAGGAACACTCACCATCGGAAAATTTGAAGTAGCAGGAATAACTCCCCTCTCTTTTGGAGAGGGGTTGGGTGTGAAGTTGGATGAAAAAGAAATCATTCGTATGGCTTCGGCGTTAGAACAAAATTCCGAACATCCTATTGCAACCGGGATACTTGCCAAAGCAAAAGAACTTTCTGTTACAATTCCTGCAGCAACTAATTTCAAAGCCATCACTGGCAAGGGTATTGAAGCAGCAGTAGAAGGAAAAAATATCAAAGTAGTAAGTCCTGGTTATCTCAAAGAAAATAATATTGCATTGCCCGAAAATTATGCAGGCAGCAATGCCGAAACAATTGTTTTCATTATGGTGGATGGTAAACTGGCAGGGTACATTTCGTTGGGAGATAAGATAAGACCAGAATCTGCTGAAGCAATACAAACGCTCCACGACAATAAAATAAAATCCATTTTGCTAACTGGTGATAATGCCACCGTTGCAAAAAGTGTAAGCGATGAATTAAAGATGGATGGATATTTTGCAGAAGTTTTACCTGACCAAAAATTAGAAAAAATAAAAGAGCTGCAGACTAAAGGAGAATTTATTGCCATGACAGGTGACGGCGTAAACGATGCACCGGCATTGGCTCAAGCAGATATAGGAATTGCAGTAGGAAGTGGTAGCGACATTGCTGCCGAAACTGCAGGTATCATTTTAGTAAACAGCAACCCGAAAGACATTGCAAGTTTAATACTATTCGGTAAAGCCACTTATCGAAAAATGATTCAGAATTTAATTTGGGCAACAGGCTACAATGTTGTGGCAATACCACTTGCGGCAGGTGTGCTTTACAAATGGGGTATTCTGTTAACTCCTGCTGTTGGTGCAGTATTAATGAGTGTAAGTACAATTGTAGTTGCTATCAATGCAAAATTGCTGAGGGTGAAAAAAGCTAAATAATTATTTTAAGAACGTTTATAACAAAAAAAATACTAAACGGGTAACAGCGCAACTGAAGGGCAGGCAACAGTGCTTCTGAAGAAACTTTTAATTATCAATACAATGATGAACGATCATTCCTGGGGTTGGGGCATGGGTTGGGGCATGTGGATTATTCCAATTGCTGTTATCCTCCTTGTTGTCTTTTTTTTGAGAGGCAGACGCCGAAAATAAAATTGCTAAAAAAAAATTAAGTTAATGAAAAAGAATATTCCTTGATTTCTAAAAAAATAAAAATTACGATTATGAAAAGTACAATTCTTATTACAGCCGCTTTATTTACTGCCGGCCTTTTCTTTCAGTCATGCGGTAACAACAGCAGCGATTCAGCTAAAACTGAAACGGATACCTCTATGTCAAAAATGGATAAAATGAATGACATGGACATGAAAAACATGAACAATAAAATGATGGAATCAATGAATGGTATGATGGGTAAAATGGATGCGATGAAAATGACTGGTGATTTTGACCTCGACTTTGCCAATATGATGATAATGCACCACCAGGCAGCCATTGATATGAGTGAGATTGCGCTTGCCAAAGGAAGCGATGCACAGGTTAAAACATGGGCACAGCAAATCATTACTGCTCAAAAAGCAGAGATAGAGCAAATGCAGGCATTGGTGAAAAATTATAAAATGCCTGAAATGAAAAAAGAAGGTGGGGAAATGCACAATGAACTGGGAGAAACGATGAAGATGATGATGGATAAAATGAAGGCTATGACCATGAGCGGTAATACAGATAAAGATTTTGTAATGATGATGATACCCCATCATGAAAGTGCTGTAACAATGGCCGAGGATGAAATATCTCATGGTAAACAATTGGAGTTGAAAAAAATGGCACAGAAGATAATCACCGACCAAACCAAAGAGATAAAAGATTTCAATACATGGTTAGCCAGTAAGAAATAATATTTGATCAGCTATAAAACGCAGCTATAAAATTAAATGATACACCTGGGCTTATACATACTATAACTGGTATTGCAGTTGCAAGCGGAGGCGTCCTTTACAAATATGGTATTTTGTTAACTCCTGTAGTTGGTGCAGTGTTTATGAGTGCAAGGATCATTGCAGTTGCTTTCAAAGCAAAAAATGCTGAGGCTAAAAACAGTTTTTAAAACCAGTGAAAAATAATAAATTGAATAAACAATATAAACTATTAATTGAATGGTATTAGTATTGAAGTTAACTGGCAAAATATCCCAGGAAGATTTTTACCTGAATGGCTAAAAGATCAAATCTTTTGGGCTTTCTAACAAAAACATGGATTGGCTGTTTTGCCTATAATAATGCTTAGCTTCATAAATCTATAAATATTTACCAAAATTCTATAACTTTTTATACCTGCCAGAATTATACCTTTGCAATAAGCCAATTGCAGTTTTTCAACTAATTGCCTTAGTTTTACAAATTATTAAATGAAAAGAAACATATCCATAAAACTTAAAGCAGCCTTTCTTTTAATGGTATTCGCCATGAATACTGTTGTGGGATTAGCTTGTTCTGTTGGTATCGATATGAGTTTCAATTCAAAGCATCACAATGAGGAGCAAACTATCAAAACTTCTATTCATGTTCATGCAAATGGTCACAAGCACGAGCATAATAATGTAGCGAATAAGCACAAACATGAGGAGAAGAAACCTACCGAAAAAGATGGTTGCTGCAACGATAAAGTGGTTAAGTTTCAAAATGTAGAAAAAAATATTACGTCTAAAACTTTTATTAATGTCCCTGCTTTTGTGGCAATTCTTAGCACTTTTCTTGGTGTACAATTACATAACATTACAAAGGTTTTCCCTCATAAAAATATAGTAAGATTCTTTTACCCCCCCCCTCCCGACATTCTCATAGCAATACAGAAGTTTCAGGTTTGATTATTGTAACTGTGTTTGATGGCTTTTGCCCATCGAACTAAAAGCATTTTGCCCAAAGGCAAATTATATTGCTCAGTTATCGTAATCAATTTTTTATGTTTATACGTAGTACATTCATTTTCATCAGCCTGTTTTTCTCCCTCGCTTCCTTTTGTCAAAAGCAAATTGCAGAGGAAGATGCTGTAAGCATGGCTCTAAAAAACAGTAAAAATATTTCAGCTTCCGATTTAGTGATTAAGCAACAAAAGCAATTGCTTAAAAGCAGCATCAATCTTCCCAATCCTGAGTTATTTGCAGAGAGTCCCACCGGTAACTTTTATACAGCAAGTATTACCCAATCAATAGAGTTTCCCACGGTTTATGGTAAGCAATATCAATTGCAAAAGCAGCGTATTGGTTTGGCTGAAAAAGAAAAGGTAGTAACAGAAGCAGAAATAAAATACCAGGTAAAGCAATTGTATTTATTGCTGCAATACGCCGATACATTACAACAGCAATTGTACATACAGGATACGGTATATACAGACATTGCTGTATCTGCAGGCAGGCAGTTTGAAGCAGGACAAATTGACTACCTGCAAAAAGTATTTACAGAAACACAGGTTGGCGAAATACACAATCAATATTTACAGTCACAAATAAATGTAGGCAACCTGCAAAGCCAATTGCAATTTTTAACTGGCCTGCAGGAGCCATTCAGGGCTATGCAGCTAACCAGTCAACTGATGGATATTGCGGTACAAAAAGACAGTGCAGCATTGGCTTCTAATCCAACTATTGCGTTGTATAAACAAGCGCAAATTATCAGTGAGAAAAACATTGAACTCCAAAAGAATAAAGCATTGCCAGGTTTGGCAGTTGGCTATTTTAACCAGGGGGATAGAAATACGCCCATTGGGAATCGTTTTAGATTTGGCATTACAGTGCCATTATGGTTTTGGCAATACAAAGGCAATATAAGTGCAGCCAAAACTGAACTTGAAATTAATAAGCAAAAAACAAACGGATTGCAACAACAAGTTTCGGTACAGATGATTCAGGCGCAAAATAATTTAGCAATAAATGAGCAGTCATTAAAATATTATCAAACAACGGGCATTAAAAAAGCCAATGAAATTATTAGTACTGCCAAACGCTTTTTTGCAAGTGGCGAGACCGATTATATCAACTACCTGCGAAATATCAATGATGCCTTTTCAATACAATTAAAATATCTGGATGCTATCAGAAATTACAATCAAAGCATACTATCTATAAAATATTTAACCGGAACATTATGAT
>JAYTTM010000560.1:0-1541 GCA_043745055.1 Chitinophagaceae bacterium
GGTGTAATTTGTTTCAGCAGCAACATATACTTCATCTTTGTTACCACATACGCCATAGCAGGAAGGGGTTCCTGCACTTACAAGATTGGTTGTAGGAAAGATCTGAAGCCCACCAAAAACTTTTTGCATGTTTCCTGTTGAGGTTTCCTGATAGCGGGTGGCTCCGCCAGCACTTGTGCTTCCAGAAGTAATGAAGGTAGCCTGGGCCGTCCATAACCTTCTATATCCATCCGGTGGCGGATTCAAAGTATCTAAATAAACTGACCTTACGTTTCTTGAAGACAAGAAATTATTTGTACTAAAAAACTGCATGCCTGCATCTGTTCTATCCGGGAAATAATTTACGCCTCCCGCCGTATTGGACCCCCCACCCGTAAGTCCGGAGGTACCCGATTGAGCAACCCATATTCCACCTTTTTCATCAGCTTGTATCTGGTTGATAAATACATTGGTGAGCTGATTGGATTTACTCCAAACTTTAGTAGAAGTGTCGTACCTGTAAAGACCTTGATACTGGGTTCCTGCCCAAATTTGCCCAAATTTTTCAACCCAAACTGCTTTAAAATTATTGCCGGTAAAAACTGGCGTATTGGTGCTGTTATAGGTAACAAACTTATTTAAAAATTGTGCTTTTGAAACAATTACTTCAGCGATTAAAAGCAGCATTAGTAAAACTTTTCTCATCGTATTTTAGTTATATTCGGTGATAAGTAATATTAAAGGTTTAATAGAAAAAATATATTTGTGGGTAAAAGAATTTGTATTGACATACCCAAAAATAAAACTAATTAAAAAGGTTTAAAAATTAAATACTCATTTTGAAGTATGCTAACAGAGAAACGATTTTAAAACAATTGGGTAGTTTAATAATTGTTGAATTTTTTTTCAACTTCAAAAAAATCTTACACTATCTAATCAACAATACATTTCCTTTCTGCTCTATTATTTTTCCATCGCTTCCTTTTCCTTTTATCACCCAAACATAATTACCAATTGCCTGCGGCTTTCCTTTAAAAGTGCCGTCCCAGCCTGCATTCAGGCGGTTGGTTTCAAATACTATTTCGCCATACCTGTTCATTATTCTAAACCCGTCCAGTGATGCAATGCCTGCAGCAATTGGCCTGAATATTTCATTGATACCGTCACCGTTAGGTGAAAATGCATTGGGAATATAAAACGTAGTTGCAGCAAATACTTTTATCAATACCGAATCATAACCGGTGCACCCCGCAATATCTTTTACTCTTACTATAAATTTTGTATCCTGGCTAATTGTTGCTATTGGATTTGCGGTAAAGGGATTACTCAGCGAGCCGCCAGGGGTCCATAAATAATTGATGCCGCCTGTTGCAAAAAGCTGGTGTGGCTTTCCAATTACTGCATTGGTATCGTTACCTGCAAAAGCAATTACCGGTGGCTGTATAGTTACTACAATGCTATCGCTTACCAAATAATTACAGCCATACCCATCTTTTACAGTTACAATGTATTGCAGTGTAGTAGCTGGTTTCACAATGGTGGTAGCCGCAGTTGGATTATTG
>JAYTTM010000561.1:0-1538 GCA_043745055.1 Chitinophagaceae bacterium
TTAACAAAGTCATTTCTTTTTCTTTCCCCGGATTGCTTTTACAACACTTACAATTTCGGTATCTTTTTTCTTAATCGGTTTTCTTTTCTTTTTCAAAGCTGTTTCAAATGCTTTCATTTCCCTAATATCTTCATTGGCAAACAATTTAATCCGCAGCAATTGCTTTTCTTCCATACTCAATTTTTTGGCAGCAGATGATACCGAGTTGAGAGAGATGTGCCGAGCCTACGGCTCTCTGACGGTTTGTTTGTTATAGTACAACGGATTAAAATCCGCTGTTACAATACAAAAATGAGCCTACGGCTCTGCAGCCAACTTCTAATGTAGCTGCACAAGTATAACTTTAGTGAATTTCTTCATCGCACCTCATTGCCGATAGTCATTAAAATATCTTACTTAACTATATAAGTTTTCTTCTCTACCCCAATGCCTTTTAACGTAAGGCTTTTCCATCCTTTTGGAAGAATTGATTTAATCTGGGTTATACCTGTTGAGGTAATATCCAATCCACCAAAACCATTCAATACAGCTTGCAATATGCCACCTGCGCCGGTTGCAAAATAGGGGTTGGTTCCACCCTTGGTTTCTGCAATTACATTAAAGGGGGGCAACAGATTAGGAACGTATGAATCATTAAAGAAATGAGTTGCTTTTTCCTTGTCGCCAATTCTGGCATACAACAATGCAAAGATGGCCTGTGTCATTGCCGGCGTACCTTCGTTGGGCACTCTTACAGAATAAAAATCAAGATCGTTTTTTACCTGTTTAGGATCTGTAATTTCTTTTAATGGATAAGCTAATAAATTTACATCAGCCTGCTTTATACCTTCTCCTTTATAAGTGGCATGTTCATTTGTAATACCATCCGCCATTTTTAAAATAGGAATGTTATTGGCCACATTCATCCAATCTGCATCAGGTGCAATGCCCAGTATTTTTGCTGTTTCTGTTGCATATTTTAAATTGGCTTTGGCGGCAGCATTGGTAAAGGCATTGTTATCTACATTCTCGGCCCATTCATCCGCAGCAACTACATTTTTAATATCGTATTGGCAAGGGCCATTTTTTTCTACCCTACTTGCCCAAAAATCTGCTGTGGCTTTTAGTATTGGCCATCCTTTTTCCCTGAGCCAGGTTTTATCTTGCGTTACACAATAATAATTCCATGTAGCAAAGGCTATATCAGCGGTAATATGGTGTTCAAATGGGCCGCTCAATGCCCAAACCGGTGTTTCTTCCACACCTGTTTCTGCACTCTCCCATGGATACATAGCGCCTTTGTAACCTTTACCAAAAGCATTGCGTTTGGCAGCCTCCAATCTTTCAAAGCGATATTCAATCATGCTTCTGGCAAGTTCCGGATGCAGTTGCAGCAGTGCCGGAAACATCCATAATTCTGTATCCCAAAATACATGGCCATTGTAGCCCAAGCCACTTAACCCCATTGGGCTGGGACTGTTAGAAGCGCCTTCTCTCACAAAAGAATACAAGTGATACATCATGCTATGTACATCTTGCTGCGCCTGTGCATCACCCTC
>JAYTTM010000562.1:0-5596 GCA_043745055.1 Chitinophagaceae bacterium
AATGGTGCTGCGTTGGGTACCGATACAAAAGCAGATTATGAAATTATCGGGGGCACACACGATTTGCTCATCAACAGAACATTGGCCATTGCCATGCAGAAAAATTTAGAAAAAACAGGTGGCGTAACTTATAATGCTACAGAAATGGAATTTGGTAAAAAGATACAGTCAAGCTTTGCAGATACGGTGCCTTCATTAACTGCCGCAGCAACCGTAAAACCATTAAAGTTGGAATCCATTTCAGGTGGTGGCAGTACCGATGTAGGCGATGTTAGTTACATGGTGCCTACAGTTGGTTTAGAGGCTGCAACCTGGGTGCCCGGCACAGCTGCACACAGTTGGCAGGCTGTTGCATGTGGTGGCACAGAGATAGGCACCAAGGGTATGATGGTGGCTGCTAAAACAATGGCCTTAACTGCCATTGATTTATATCTGCATCCCGAACTGATACAACAGGCAACGGCTGAGTTTAAACAACTAAAAGGTTCTTATCAATACAAAGCTTTATTGGGCGACAGGCAACCTGCATTGAATTACAGGGATTGATTAGCGTTTGTTTTTACAAAGTACATGCGCTGTAATTGGTCTTGTGTATCCCTGGTACTGAACCATTTTTTTTAGTTGCCGCAGAATATGAAGGTATAAGCAACGGGTAGACATTCCACTGAGACAGGCGCCCGATATGAGCCGTGTTATTTTTCTACAGTAAAGATAAAAATACTACCGCCTCCTTCTGCTTTTTTTACCCAGATTAATCCACCCAACAAATCCACTATTTTTTTACAGGTAGCCAGTCCCATACCTGTACCAGGATATTCTTGTTTGGTATGCAGCCGTTTAAAAAGCTGAAAAATTTCTTCCTGATGTAGTTCATCTATACCAATACCATTATCCTTTACTTCAAATTGCCAGTGGGTTTCCGTTTCAATATAGCTAACCGTTACGATGGGTTGTATGCCTGCAGCCTGATATTTTAATGCATTGCTTATAAGGTTTTGAAATATCAATTTTATAGACATAACCGGAGCGGTGATTACAGGCAAGGTATCCCATGACACTATCGCATTTTTTTCATTGATTACACCAGATAAAAGCGCCACCACTTCTGTAAGCAGGCTCGCTACATTAATTTTCTCTTTTACAGTACCTGACGCTTCAACTGTTGAATAAGAAAGCAGGTCATCTATTAATACAGTCATACGCCTGGCTCCATCGGCTGCAAAATTTATAAATTTTTTTGCTTTATCATCCAATTGATTGGCATAGTTATTTTCCAATTGTTTCATAAAATTATTTACCATTCTTGCAGGCTCTTTTAAGTCGTGAGAGGCAAGGTGGGCAAATGCTTTCATTTGGGCTGCATATTCTTCCAGTTTCTTTTGTGAGGCATTCAGCAACTGAATAGTCTTTCTAAGTTCCAATAATTTTACCACCTGGTTACTCAGGTTTTGTAATGCTTCAATCTGGCTTAAAGATAATTGCTTTGGGCTATGATCAATTACGCAAATTGTTCCTAATGCATAACCATCGGCCGTCACTAGTGGCATTCCTGCATAAAAAACAATATCCGGAACACCCGTTACCAATGGGTTATCTTCAAAGCGTATATCTATCCTTGCATCAGGCACAATAGTTATTTGCAGGGGTGTATTTATGGCATGTGCGCAAAATGCGTCGTCTCTGCTTGTTGCACCCTGTGGGAGGCCATGAGCCGATTTAAAAAACTGATTTTCTTTATCAATAAAAGTAATTAAAGAAATCGGCGTGTTGCATATAAAGGAAGCTAGTTTTGTGATCTCATCGTATTCTTTTTCGGGTAAAGTACCTATAATGTTGTACGCAGCTAAGGCCTGTAGCCTTTCAACTTCGTTTTGTGGTTTTTGCGGATATATCATTTAATTCATCTTTAAAGCAAGATTAAACATTTTGCCTTTGCTTTTAGCAGGATAAATTTAAGTTTTTTTAACTGAAGGCTTTAATTATTTTCATTGATTAGTAATAAGAATATACAGCAATGAGTGCTGCGCCTGATAGATTTTATTTCATTTTAGGTGGTGTAAACGAAACATAACAATAGACGGATAGTGTATATAATTTACCACCGCCGCAGGCAATTACTATTTGTGAACTTGTTACAAAACAATGTGTTCTATCAGCGACAGCGCTTTTAAAAAAAATGAATTTACAAGAAGAATGTATCCTTTTATTTCATCCTTAACCCGCTTTACAATGGCAACACCAAACACACAAAAACCGGAATTAAAGATTATCAAAGCCAAAGTTCCATACCAAAACCAAGACTGCCCATTTGCCTTATTTGTACCTGCATCCCGAACTGATACACTTTGCAACAACAGAGATTAAAAAGGTAAAAGTTACTTATCAATACAAGGCCTTATTGGGCAACAGGCAACCTGCGTTAAATTACAGGGATTGACCTAAGCGCCAAAAATAAATAAACAGACACAGGAAGCAGTCCTGCGCCTGATGTTACTGAATTTAAAACACAGCAATTCTGCCGTTAAATGTGTTGCCGGAATTCCCGATGATACTGATAAGGTAAATTCCCTGTTGAGCTGGTTTTTTGATTGTGTAGGTACTCTGTTCTTTTGTAAGTACAATGTCCTTAGTGTTAATCTTTCTGCCTTCAAGGGTATAGATGGAAAGCATTCCCTTGCCTGCCGCTGCACCCCATGCTTTTACATTAATATTATTTCCATTTACATAGCTTATTACATGCAGTCCCGAAGACAATTCTATTTTTACCTGAATCGTTTTAAAATAAGATTTGTGTCCATCAATATCCGTCTGAGACAAACGATAATAATTAAGAGCCGAAGGCTGCCAGTCTGTAAGTGAATATTGTTGTGCCGAACTTTGAGCATGCGTATTGGCAACTACTTGCCCTATCTCTTTAAAAACTAAGCCGTCAGTGCTTTTTTCGATAGAAAAGTATTTATTGTTTATTTCGTTGTTTGTTTCCCATTCCAACACCACGTTCGATTTTACGGCGCTGCCTTTAAAGTAGGTCCAGCTAACTGGCAACACCTTGCCACATAAGGATGTATCAGCAGTAATAGTTGATCCTTGTGTTGTGATAGCACCAGCAATGGTAAATAATCTTCCATTGATGGAATCGCCGGTAGCAGTGCTAATTGCACCACCACAAATAACCGAACCGTTGAAGACTGCGTTTACACCCCAGGTAGCGGCAGCGTTTCTAACCAACCAAAACACATTTTTAGCCTGGGTACCATTTATTAGTTTTACATACGACTGGGCAGCTGAAGTGAGCGCCCCGTTTATTTGAATCACAAATGCCGCATTGGAAACTCCTTGTGCATTCAAGTACACCGTATCCGTAAGCGATGTAGCAGACGCCAGTAAATAAGTATGCGGTGTTAGAACAAGATTATTTCCAAACTGAGCTGGTGAATTTAAGATGATATCAGGGTTTAGTAAATTCAGATAATTATAAAATGTAGTAAGGTCTGAAGCACAAGCTCCAGTAGAAAAATCCGGTGATGGGTGAATAGTACCTTTTACTTTTAAAGGTACGTAACCTCCAACGGCCCCGGAGTTGGTTCCGATACTACCTGTTACAAACGACCCATCTGTATCAGTTACATTACCTGTTTTTGAAAAAATGGCATAACAGGCGGCTGTCAATCCTTCCGCAGTTAAGGCAGGCCCCGTTGACAATGGTTCACCGCAACCTGTAGGTACAAATGCCAGGATGCCATTTGTAGTAATAGCTCCAACACTTGTAAATGCCCTGCCCTCCAATGTATCTTTAACAGTAAGATCAATGGCACCATTGATAGCAATCAAATTACCTGACATGTGCGTTTCTGAAGCCAGATTAATTGTTCCTATAACACGCCAAAAAACATTGCAGGCTTGTGTAGCGTTTGTTAACTTCACCTTGGCGGCAAATGCAGAAGCATAATTGCCGCTAATTCGGAATATGAAAACAGCATTTGGATTATTTAATCCATCGAGGATTAGGTTACCATCCAACATAGAAGCACCAGCAATATCATACACACCGGGGGTTAGTATTTGTCCGGCGCCCGGTGCACCTAGCGCACCGGAAATAGAAAAATTTGAAACAGCACTATTTATTTGACCGATTGCATTGTTCAGGTCGGTCTCTGCCTGTGCTGTAGCAAGGTTTGCAGCAGTATGAATTACTCCGTTTACATTTACAAAACCTGTGATAGCACTGGCGCTATTAGTACCCACGTCACCAGTTATCTGTGAGCGGGGAATATTGCTGTTGGTTAATGCACCGGTAGTTGTAAAAAGGACAAAGTTCTTAGCTGAGGTGCCTAAACTAGGTGCTGATTGTGCAATTACCTGAGTGGATAAAAACAAAATGACGGCAGTAGAAAATAGTATTTTTTGTTTCATCTGTAACGGTATTTTAAAGGTTAAAAAAATAATGCCGAAATTAAATTTTTCATTTAACCTGGTTGTTACATATTGATCCAAAAAGATTACATAATTCACACATTATGCAAAAATTAAAGGCCTTTTCATCAGTCGCATGAGCCCACAGCTATTGGCTCTGCAAAGTGTGTACCCATTAGTAATGCCTGAAGGCAAACAAAATAAAAGCATGATAAAAAATGTTGGTCAAGGACAAGCCAGCTTGTATTATTTAAGCAGCTATAACAGTTATGATTCGGGTAGCAGGGCTGCACAAAACGGAGTGATGCGCCTATGCGTTAAACAATAATCTACTTGTTTGAACGTTAGCGACATTTACGACACTTCTAAAATCCAAAGTTTAACATGAAAACGACAATCATTTTGCTGAGTATATTCAGCGGTTTAATCTCCATTGCCCAGGAAAAAACAAAACAATTTAGCCAGCAGGCCGGTATTACAATAAATACTTCCGCAGCATACAGGATTAATGGCACCGATACAACTTTACAAAACGCATTGGTATTAGCGCCTTTTTTCCGCATTATGCATAAGAGCGGACTTGGGCTAAATTATAGTTTTAATTCATTAGCATCTGGCACAGGAAATAAATTATTTATGCATACAGCATCCGCTTTTTATGAGGAATATGAAAAACCGGTTAATCTTAATTTCAGGGTTACACATTTTTTCTTTACCAACAATACGGCTATACCTTATTCCCCTATTACAAATGAGCTATATGGATATATCGGATACAAAAAGCTTTGGTTAGCCCCTGCAGCTGCTGTAAGTTTTGGCTTTGGCAAAGACGAAAATAACCGACCCCAGGCCAGTATGAGCACAGCATTAGGCGTTACTCATAATTTTCAATTTAACAATAACACAATTGATGAAGCCAATATAACTCCTTCCATATTTATAAATGGCGGCAACAATGAGTTTTATTCGTTTTTAACAACTAACCGCTACATTACTCAAAGCATAGGGAATAAAGGGTTCTTAAAAAAGCATGGGCACGGCCATGGCAATGGAAACGGTGGCGTAACCACTACCACGGAATCTGTAACAAATAAATTCACTTTAAATAATGTAGAATTTAATCTTTACTCCAGCTTTACCTTTGGCCATTTTGAAATAATTCCAGATGCAAGTATTTTTGTTC
>JAYTTM010000563.1:0-1537 GCA_043745055.1 Chitinophagaceae bacterium
GAGCAATAGAATTTGTCAGTCAAGCAATCGTATTTTCCAATCAAACATCCCTCAAATCACTCAAACAATTAACAGATAATTTAAAGCATTAAAGCTTGCATTTCAAACAATAAGGTTTTAGCTTTAAGCAACAATTGGAAATAATAATTTAATCATCACTAAATTTTAAGCCATGAATGCAAAACAAGAAGCAAAACTCAACATGTTCAGAGCAACACAAAAACATTGCAACGATTTCCCGTTAATAGTTGCAACAGTACCGGCCTTTGACATCGCATCAAAATCCCTAAACACAAAAATCGCATCAATCATTGCCACAGCCCAGCAAGAAGATTTAATTACAAAAGGCATTACCGTTGATAAGGCAGAAGCGAAAAAAACGCTCTGCCAGTTAGCAGTTGATATCGCCGCCCCCGTATTCGCTTTTGCCGCTTCCAGCAACAATAACCAGTTGATGCAAGCAGTAAATTTCTCATATACAACACTTTTCAGAAGTAAAGACGATGAACTTGCCCCACGGTGCCAAAATATTCACGATGCAGCACAAACCAATTTAGCTGCCTTAGCAGCTTATGGCATCACGGCAACAACTGTAACCACACTGCAAACCACTATCAATAATTATCAAAGCAAAGTGCCAGACCCTCGCAATGCAGCAGCACAAAAAGCAACAATAAGAACCAATTTAGAAAAACTGATAAAAGAAGCCGACACCGTTTTAAAATTACAAATGGATAAAACCATCGTAGGTTTTAAAGCAGCAAATCCCGATTTTGTAATGACCTACAAAAACAACAGGATAATTGTAGACCCATCAAAAACATCTACAACGTTAAAAGGGGTAATCACAAGTTCGGCAGATAATACTTTTATAAAAGGAGCAACAATAACAATAGAAGGAAGCACAGCAAAAGCCACCACAAACGATATGGGTGAGTACGAAATAAAACCAATAACAGCAGGAACATTTAATATAAAAATAGCTGCACCAAAATTTAAGGATAAAGACAAAACAAGCATTGTAATAAAAAAAGGGCAAATCAATCAACAAGATTCCACCCTTACTCCTGCATAAATCTCAATGCCCACGCAGCAAGCAAAGCACTTAGGCAGGCGCACAAAACCCATACACAAAGCCAACCTGCCTAATAGCTTGACTTGCCCCAACACACGGCAAACAATTCAATACTTTGACGTGACATAAAAGGGAATCACACAGTCTTATCGTTTACAATGAATAAGGGCGAACGTACAACAAAGGTATTGCTGCAAGCAGGGCATGACGTTGTTATCTTCGGCTGTAGTTCGCTATCAGCTTCGGTTTGGGGCTTGACGGAATTCTATTGGGCTTTTGTTTTTATCTTTTACTTTTATATCTTTATTCAGTAGCGGTTGGGGGCAGACACAGCAATGAATTCCCTGCCTGACAGCAATACCCGAACGTTGGTGGCAAGCTAGTTACAGACCAAATTCGTGGTGACGTTTCCATTAAAATTTGTAGACTCTAGGTTTCAATTTTTTTACGGACTGGACACAC
>JAYTTM010000564.1:0-1536 GCA_043745055.1 Chitinophagaceae bacterium
GGCAGGTGCTGATTGTATTTTGATTGGTGCTAATACCATGCATTATATCGCAGACAAGGTGCAGGCATCCATCCAAATTCCACTCATCCATATTGCAGAAGTTACTGCTACAGCAATTGGATTGCAGAATCTAAATACAGTAGCCTTACTCGGCACTAAATACACCATGCAGTTTGACTTTTATAAAGATAAACTTGCCGCTAAAAACATCCGGACCATTATCCCCAACGAAGCAGATATTGAATACATCAATGATGCTATTTACAATGAAATGGGCAAGGGGGTTTTTCTTCCTGAGCGTAAAGAAAGATTCATACAAATCATCAGCAGTCTTCAACAACAAGGCGCACAAGGAGTAGTACTTGGTTGTACAGAAATACCCATTCTTATCAAACAAACTGATGTTGACATCCCTGTTTTTGATACTACTTTGATACATGTGCAGGCTGCAGTGGAATTTGCATTGCAATAGAAATCACTAAAACAACAGATAACCACATTGCCTGTAAATAAATTATAAATAAAAATTGAAATACTACTAACGCTCTAGCAGGAGTTGAGGCATGAGTTTGGGTCAAATATTCTATTTTTACCAAAACACTTTTACAACTCAATGCAAATACCTGTCGACGAAATAAATAATTTATTCGCAAACTTTTCCGGCGCTACTATCAGCAGTATTGATAAGCTCCCGCAGGCAGGTAGCGAAAGGGATTACTTTCGGTTACATACAACTGATGGTAATTTTATTGCAACCTACGGTGCCAATATTCAGGAAAATGAAAGCTTCATTTACTTCTCCCGGCACTTTGCCGGAAAACAATTACGTACCCCCAAAATTTTATGTGTAAATAGTGATAAAAATATTTACATACAGGAAGATTTTGGTAATGTTTCGTTGCTGGATAAGCTGGAACAAAATGGATTTACTGAAGAGGTTTATAATCTGTACAAACAAAGTCTTCAGCAACTGGCATTGTTGCAAATAAAAGGACATGAAGGATTGGACTATAAAAAATGTTTGACCAATAGCTCCTTTGGTAAAGAAGCCATCATGGCCGATTTATTGTATTTTAAATATTATTTTTTAGACGCTTTGCGCAGGCCTTACGATAAGCAAAAACTGATAAAGGATTTTGAGGCACTCAGTAATTATTTATCCCACACTGAGTATAAATTTTTTATGTTCCGTGATTTTCAAAGTAGGAATATAATGGTAACATCCACTTTAGATGGAGGTGAGGGAGGGGCTGTTAATTTTATAGATTACCAGGGCGGTATGAAGGGAGCGCCGCAATATGATGTGGCATCTTTATTATGGCAGGCAAGAGCCAACCTAAATGATGATTGGAAACAAAGGCTGCTGGAGGATTACATGGATGCATTCGAAAATATTATTGAGCAGCCAATTGATAAAGATGTTTTTAGAAGTCAGTACAATGGTTATGTGTTGATACGTTTGTTGCAGGTGTTGGGTGCTTACGGCTTCAGGGGATTATTTGAACGCAAGGCACATTTTTTAACCAGTATTCCATT
>JAYTTM010000565.1:0-1536 GCA_043745055.1 Chitinophagaceae bacterium
TGGAAAGTGATATTGGTGTAAGTTTCATTAAATAATGTTTACAATATCTTATTGTTCTATTTTAATTTTACAAAATGAAAAAATGCTGCTCTATCCAGCCTAAAAATTAACATGACCTCATCAAAAAAACACTTACATACCTGTCTTTCTCCAGCCCTTTTACACTTGTACGATGTAAGCAGCAGCATTGTTGTAATCATTGATGTATTAAGGGCTACTTCTACCATTGCCACTGCTTTGCACAATGGCGCCAAAGAAATTATACCGGTTGACAGTGTATCAGATTGTATTCGAATTGGCAAAGAAACCGGGGGCATTACTGCCGGCGAACGGGATGGAAAAGTGGCAGAAGGGCTCACTTATGGCAACTCTCCTTTTGAATACCCTGCCTCGTTTATTGAAGGTAAAACGCTGGTGCTTACCACTACCAATGGCACCAAATTATTACACATGGCATTAGATAAAAATGCAAAGGGAATTATCACCGGTTCCTTTCCCAACCTTTCGGCTGTATGCAATTACCTGGTAGCACAAAAGCAGCCGGTTATTTTAGGCTGTGCAGCCTGGAAAGACAGGGTAAATATTGAAGACACTCTCTTTGCCGGGGCAGTTATCAGCAGAATAAAAAATCATTTCAATATCAACTGCGATTCTTCAGCTATGGCATCTACCCTGTACGAAATGGCAAAAAGCAACCTGTTTGATTTTATGAAAACAAAACAGGCCTCTCACTTCCTGCGGCTTAGCAATTACGGCCTGGAAAAAGATATTCAATATTGCCTTACCGAAGATATCGCTGATACACTTTGTATTTATGAAGATGGAAAACTGGTAAAAAAATAAGCGTTTCTTTTGCGGCATGTATAATATGCCTTCCGTTATTAATTATTTTAGGTATTCTACTAAACTTCTAAACTATCTAAACACAAATTATTTAATGACTTTAACACGACTTAATTCCTAAACCATTATTAACCCTTTCAATCAATAATTTTCATTCCCTTTTTTCCATCGGCTTACTTGTTTGTTTATGTAAGCCGGTTATTTAAGTATAAACTTTACAATACAGTTCTTACCCTCACTTATTTTCCTTTACTTTTGCCAATTGCCTTTTCTTAATGGAAGGTGTGTAAAATATAATTTTAGTAACCCAAATTTACAAAACTACAATCGCTTTGGCATTATCGCATTTAATCAAGTACGTTTATAATACCGGCTCTGATGAAGTTATCCGAAGAGGAAAAAAAATACATTTAAGCGGATATGTGGAAATGGTAGATCATGATGAATTGCTGAATACCGTCAACTTTAGGGTTAAGGATGATACCTACAGCACTTATTACAAAGTAAACATTCAGCAATATACCGATCCCAAAGGTTTATCAATGCGGTGCAGCTGCCCCTATAACCTGGGTGATATCTGCCGCCACGAAGCCGCCGCCATGCTGCAGCTGCAGGAGTTGATAGATAAAAATATGCTGGGTGGCAATAATATTCAATACAACCAGTTGCATACGGTTGCCAAAATGAAGCATA
>JAYTTM010000566.1:0-1535 GCA_043745055.1 Chitinophagaceae bacterium
ATTGAATTGATTTTAGGCTTGCCGCCAATGACGCAGTATGACGCTGCAGCTGAATCTTTGTGGCGTTGTTTTTCCAAAACACCCAATGCTGCTCCATTTAAATCTGTACCTGCCAATGTTGATTTAAATGAAAAAAATACCCAACAAAATTCCAGTGCAGACCTTAGTGCCACATTCGATTTTAGCAAAGAAGACAGCGCACCTGATTTACTCTTTAGCCAGGTAATTTGGAAAGCAGTTAAAGGAGAAAATAGCGTAATGCCAGCGCCCAAAAGAAGTGCTTTTGTAAAAATGGTGCAAGATGATTAGAGCGGTTTTATCGAACGCAGATTGATTAAATATTTCCGTATTCTACTCTTAGATGAACAACTTATTTCTTCCTGACTTTAGCGGATACGATTTATTTTTCCATACAAAGGTTCCGGTTATGGATGGAGGTAAAATAATTTCAGCTTCCATTTTATTTTCCTTACTTATTTTATAAGCCACCTCAATATTCCCTTTTGGATGTGGAATGGAACCTCTAAGCGTTTTTAAGTTACCCGGATGTGGTGTAATTTTAACGGTTTTAAATCCTGCTGATCCGGCATCAATACCCAGAACAATTCTAAAAAATTCAATATTAGTACTTGACCCCCAGGCATGGCAATCCGAACGGGCTACATCCATGTTACTTATTTCAGCCCATGTAGTTAAACCGTTGGTAAGATTATCTTTCCAAACCTGCAACCTGTTTAGGTAAACATCACCCAACCCTGCTTTATTCAATGCCTGGTTTACATAGTATTGAAAGTAGATGGTTGCCTGCGTAAGGGAGGTATCTGAAATTATTTTTTTTGCAAGATTGCTGGCTTCCATTCCCTTAACAACTTCTGCCAGGATGGCCATTGCATTGGTATGCTGAGAAAAAAATTCTCTTTCTTTTGTATCAGCAAAAACATTTTTTTCTTTGTCCCAATATTTTTGTTTGATGGTTTTTGTTAGCTGCTGTATTTGTTTACTGTAATAAATTGCCAACTCAGTAGAGCCAATTTTTTTCTCCAGTTCAGCAGCAAGCTTGTAAGCTATTAACAGCTGTAGGTCCATTGCTGCAGCTGAGCCATCATGGCCAGTTGGCGCTACGCCCCTATCCCACCCTTTTCCTTCTGCCCAATCTGTAAAGCACCAATATGGCGTATTATAAAGGCTACCATCTTTACCCTGGTATTTTGAAAAAAAGTTAAGTATTTGTCTTTCTCCCATAAGGTATTTTTTTACAAAAGCAACATCATTACCATACATCCAGTAATCATGCAACATACCAATCCACCATAAAGAAAATGTAGGTATTTGCTGAGCAATAGCACTAGGATAACGGCTTTGGGTAATACCCTCTGCCATTCTTGAATTATCCAGCTGGGTAATTGCGTTTTTTACAAGCCGGTCGTCACCACTGTTAAATAATGAAACTAGTGCCTGAATACGGGTATCGCCAATGTATTGAAGCTGTTCATAATAAGGACAATCCATATAAGTTTCCATAGCACATAACCTTG
>JAYTTM010000567.1:0-1532 GCA_043745055.1 Chitinophagaceae bacterium
AGCCTGGCACAACTAAACCAGTATGCCAATAAAATTGGAAAAGTTTACAGTGAAAAAAGAAAAAAAGAAAAAGAAGATATCATGGCATTTGAAGATGCTTTAGCACCTGCTGCCACCATTGAACCAGCCACGAAGCCTGCTTTAAAAAAGAAATAATTTCATTCAATAAATAACCTGCCAGTTCAATATAGAACTGGCAGATTTGTTTAATCATTTACATGAAGATAACACTCCAAAAAATTTTACCTGTTTTTTTCAATACAGCAGATGTTACCCATTCGCAGGTTTGGAACCAACAGGTAGTTTTTGAAGAGGCTGCAAACACACATATTATTGCACCAAGTGGCAGCGGAAAAACTTCGCTCATTCATTTTTTATATGGTGTTAGAAATGATTTTACAGGCGAAATAAAATACGATGGCGTTTCTATAAAAGACTTTGATAAAGAAAAAAAAGCCATCTTAAGACAGCAAAACATCAGCATCGTTTTTCAGGATCTGCGGCTATTTCCCAATCAGACAGTTTATGATAATATTGCTATTAAAAGATTACTCTCTCCCTTTCATCCTACTGATCAAATAGCAGTGATGGCCAGCAGACTTGGCATACAAAATAAACTACAGCAATTGTGCGGTACCTGCAGCTATGGCGAGCAACAACGCATTGCCATCATCAGGGCATTGCAACAACCATTTCAATTTTTATTGTTAGATGAGCCCTTCAGCAACCTCGACGAAATTAACCGCCAAAAAGCTATGGAACTAATACAGGAAGAAGCCACGGCACGCAAGGCTTCCATCATATTGGCCGACTTAAAAAAGATTGATTATTTTAACGCCGGCAGTATCCTGCATTTATAAAATCATGAAACTATCTTACCAGCATATTAAACTATTTTTACACACCCGGCAACATATTGCAAGCCGCTGGATGGGTTATATTGGTTTGGGGTTAGGCGTTTTATTATTACTCATTTCTGTTCAGTTATATATCAACATCAACATTTTATTAAAAAATAAAAATCCACGCAAAGATGGATACGATTATATATCTGTAAGCAAGCTCATCAGCAACGAAAACATGGCCGAGGCACACAGTTTTTCTGAGGCTGAAATTCAGGAAATAAAATCACAATCATTTATAGAGGATGCCACTCCCTTGCTGGCCAATAAATTTTTAGTAAGGGCAAGCGGCAGCAGTGTGTTACCTTTTACAACCGATTTATTTTTAGAGTCAATTGATAACCGATTTTTAGATACCATTCCCGAAAACTTTTCGTGGAAAGAAGGGCAGGCAATTGTGCCCATCATCATGTCTGCCGATTATCTTGAATTGTACAATACGGTATTTGCACCCAGCAAAGATTTACCGCAATTTTCGGAAAAAAGTATTTCTTCTGTACTCATACAACTGGAGTGTTATGCACCGAACGGCACAGCTAAAATTTTTAAAGCCAATGTGGTTGGCTTAAGCAACCGCATCAATTCGGTATTGGTGCCGGTTAATTTTTTAGAGTGGGCCAATAAAAATTT
>JAYTTM010000568.1:0-1532 GCA_043745055.1 Chitinophagaceae bacterium
CGTTGTTTTTGCCCGCCACTTAAGGTAACACCCCGCTCTCCAATCATTGTTTTATAACCGTCTTTAAAACTATTTATTTCATTGTGTATACAGGCTAGCTGTGCTGCTGCTATTACAGTGTCTTCCGTAGCAGTTGCAAGGCCGAATGCAATATTATTATGTATGGTTTCACTAAACAAAAAGCCATCTTGCGGTACATAGCTAATACCTTCCCTCAGGTATTCAAGATCAATACTGGTAAGGGGTTTACCATTATATTCTATTCCACCAGTTTGCGGATCGTAAACACGTAACAACAATTGTGCAATGGTAGATTTTCCGGATCCGGTTTTACCAACAATAGCAATCTTTTCTCCCGGATTAATTTGCAAAGAAAAGTTTTGTAATGCATGAATGCCAGTATTGGTATAGGTGAAATCTACATTTTTAAAAATGATACTTTTATTAAGCGGTGGCTGAAGTTTTTCGGATGGGTTTTCTATTTCAGATTTGGTTTGTAAAAATTCATTGATTCTTTTTTGAGAAGCAGCGGCACGTTGAGCCATACTCGCCGTCCATCCGATAGCACTAACGGGAAATGTAAGCATTTGAATGTACAGCACAAATTCTGCGATTGTACCCACGGTTGTGCCTCCTCTGTTATTCACTACATCCAAAGCACCCACCATAATAGTAATCAATGTACTAATTCCTATCAGCAAAGCCATGCTGGGAAAATAGATGGCTTCTGTTTTAGCCAATGCCAACGCATTCTTTTTATAATCTTCGCTATTGGCAGTAAAAAAGCCAAGCATTGCCTTTTCCTGTACAAATGATTTAATGACACGAATACCACTGTACGACTCCTGTGCATTGGTTGTTAAACTACTCAGCAATGATTGAATCCTTTCACTTCTTTTATTAATAATTGTATTTACCAGGTAAATAGTAACAGCCAATACAGGCAATGGCGAAAGCGCTACCAGCGTAAGTTTTGGACTAGCCTTCAACATAAAAAAAACACTAAAACAAAGGATGGCTGCAAGGTTGATAAAATACATAATGGCTGGTCCGGTGTACATGCGAACCCTGCTGACGTCTTCAGAAATCCGGCTCATTAAATCGCCGGTACTTTGTATTTTAAAAAAGCCTGCATCTAATTGCTGGTAATGATTGAAAACCTGATTTTTTTGATCGTATTCTATCAACCGGCTCATTACAATAATGGTTTGACGCATCAGAAACATAAAAAACCCACTTATTAGGGCAAGCAAAAGCAAAATGATACTACACCAAAAAATCTTTGCTTTTAACGATTGACTTTCTATCTGATGAATGGTAGCTTTTACTATAAAATCGTATTGCTTTTCCTTATTTAAAAGAGGGTTTGCTTTGGTTCCATCAATTGCATGAACCACATTGTTAACCACATAGCCGGTAAGTTGTGGTGCCAGTATTCTAAAATAATTGGTTAGGATAATGAATAGAATCCCCAGTAAAAAACGATACCTGTATTTAAAGAAAAAATGATTGAGTGTTGCAAGTTGTTTCAT
>JAYTTM010000569.1:0-5557 GCA_043745055.1 Chitinophagaceae bacterium
ACCAATTGTATTTTATGGGGAGAAGAAGGGCAAGTGAAAGATGAAATAATTGTCAATAAACAAGGGAATGATCTTTTTTCTGTAAAATTTAACAATTGCCTGTACAGGTCATCTTCAGCACCTTCCAACAGCATTTTTATTGGCTCCATACAAAATGAGCAACCCCTGTTTGATAGTATAGATGTATCTAAGAAAATTTTTGATTTCCATATCAGCAACCCTGCGGCACCTGGTATAAATAAAGGTGTTCCGGTTTCGTTTTTAAGAGATTTGGATGGTAATAACCGCAGCAATGGAATTCCTGACATAGGTTGTTATGAGCTAAAATAAATTTAACTTGCACAATAAATAATTTCATAAACAAAATCAACGCTCAATCGTTATTAAAAAAAAATTCACCATGTTTAAACTATTAATATTTACAATTGCACTTGTTTCCTGTGCAGCAAACAGCAACAACACATCCATGACTAACTCAGCTATTTCTGCTCCATCTGTAGCAACAACTCAAGGTTCTATTTATGATTTTAAGGTAGAAGCGTTAGACGGTTCCACTATTGATTTTGCCGCTTTTAAAGGCAAGAAAATATTGATTGTTAACACAGCATCGGCATGTGGCTTCACAGTTCAATATGAAGGACTGGAAGCATTGTACAAAAAATACCAGGATAAATTAGTTATAGTTGGTTTTCCTGCCAACAATTTTGGAGGACAAGAACCCGGCAGTAATGCAGAAATTAAAGAATTCTGTAAAAAGAATTATGGCGTAAGTTTTCCAATGGCAGCTAAAATTTCTGTAAAAGGAGATGATATTGCACCTATATACAAATGGCTTTGCAATAAAACCCAGAATGGTGTTTTAGATGCAGAAATAAAATGGAATTTTAATAAATTTTTATTGAATGAAAAAGGTGTTCTCATTTCAAAATTTGATAGTGGTGTAAAACCATTGAGTGAAGAACTTACCAGTAAGCTATAATAAACTTTAATAAAATAATTGTACAATCCGGAGTTAAAAGCTCCGGATTTTTTTGTTGTTTTTATCTATCAAAAGCAGATAAAAAAAAATGCCTGTAATTCACTAACACATTTAAACAAACCACCTTATATTTATAAAAGCAAATAAAAAACACCTCCCACCACAAGAAAAAATAACCGTTTCCCTGGTTTATCATATCCCTGTAAAAACCTCGCAGTTGTTCTGTTTAATTGAAATTTTATTTCTCATCTCAAAAATATACAACATGAAAGAAGTAAACATCCGGTACTGCCGGGAATGCAGGTTCTCACATCACCTCTCTATTAAAAATGTAAAAAATGCTTTTCTTGAAAACGAGGAAAAAGCATTGCCCAACGTTAGCAAAAACGACAGAGGCATTCTGGAGGATTATGCCTTTAAGAATATCGTTAAAAAGCCATCCAGTTTTGTTAATCTTAGCAGGATGGCCACAGAAATATCCAAAGAGTGGAAAACCGGACGACGGCTCACGGTGTCATTTATGGGCGGCAATAAACTTGTAAAGGAACGCATCATCCGCCATGCAAAACTTTGGATGAATTATGCCAATATTGAACTGGATTTTAGCACCAGTATAAAATCCGGTAATATCCGTATTGGGTTTGATATCAAAGATGGCTCCTGGTCGTATGTAGGAAACCAACTATTGTCAATCCCTAAAAATGAAGCAACAATGAATTTTGGATGGCTTACCCCCACATTGGATGATGAAGAATACAGCAGGGTGGTACTCCATGAATTTGGCCATAGCCTCGGCTGCATTCATGAGCATGAAAGGCCCGACAATGGCATACCCTGGGATAAGCCAAAAGTGTATGCTTACTATGCAGAAAAAGATGGCTGGAGCAAAGAGGAAGTAGATAACCAGGTATTTGACAAGTACGATAAAGATATTATCCGTGCAGGCAAACTGGATAAAAAATCAATTATGATGTATCCTGTTCCAAATGAACTCAGCATTGGAAACTACATGATTGGCTGGAACAGAAACTTTTCGCCCGAGGATAAAAAATTTATAGCAGCCTTGTATCCAAAAAAATAAAGCCTTTTAGCTAAAACATAAAGGAGCCTGCTGCTTAATAGATTAATTCGTAAAAGGCTTTATTGCAACCATTTTAATTAATATAATGTAGCAACAAGAGTGAAATAATTTTTTACTCTTATTGCATTAACACCAAATTTATTATCCACAAAACAAATATCGCATGTGTATAATATTAAATGAAATGTGTTAATGAAAAAACTAAATTGTATTATAATATAAGCCGCAAATATGAAATATCAATCAGGACAAACAGTTACACTACTGGATACTTTTTTTAAGCCAGCCGGAAGTGCCGTGGTAATTCAATATCAGGAGAACAGCGATAAATATGAGGTTGGATTTAAATATCCCGGCACCGATACTATTGATCAGATTTATGTTCCGGAGGAACGCCTTGTATTGCCAAACTACTTTGAAAATAATATTGTTTGATCGCTTTTTTATGGATCAACAAACCGGCTTGCTCAAATATTTTTAGGAAGAATTTTACCCAATATAACCGCTTAAATCCAGTGTCATTAATGAATGGCCGATGGTGAAATAATTCATTTCATTGTTGGCCATTTCTTCTTTTGCTCATTCAATTTTTCTCTTCATCGCAATAATATTTTTTATAAAATAGTTTCTAAATTCAGCGTATCATTTTTCCGTTTGCATACATTTTTTTTCAACTTACTTTTTTAATTTACTTTGCGCCAATGCAGTTCGAAAATGTAATAGGTCAAAAAGCCATAAAAGAACATTTGGCGCAAATGGCACAGCACAACAGGCTTAGCCATGCCTTGTTATTTTTAGGTAAAGAAGGCAATGGCAGCCTCTCCCTTGCCATGGCATTTGCACAATACATTGTATGCGAAAAAAACTCCCCTTTTAAGAAAAAGAATGCCCTTGCATCAGCTGCTCATCCAGCCGTAGCTGCAATAGCGCTGTTTGATGAACCGCTTGCAGCTGAAATAATAACTGAAACAAACAACCAGCAGGAATTGGACAGTTGCGGCACTTGCCCCGGCTGTCTTAAAGCCAATCAACTCATTCACCCGGATATACATTTTACCTACCCGGTTATTCCTAAAAAACCAGGCGACAAACCCGTTAGTGCTGATTATGCAAAAGAGTGGCGGGAGTTTGTATCCATCAACCCTTACGGGAATGTTTTTGACTGGCTGCAGTTTATTGGAGCAGAAAACAAGCAGGGCAATATCACGGCCGAAGAATGTAACGACATTAACCGCAAAATCAGTTTAAAAAGTTTTGAAAGCGGTTTTAAAATTCTCCTAATCTGGATGCCCGAATATTTAGGCAAAAACGGTAACCGTCTGCTAAAATTAATTGAAGAGCCACCCGTTGATACCCTCTTTATTTTAGTAGCCGAAAATGAGGCAATGATATTACCAACCATTTTATCAAGAACCCAGTTAGTGAAAATACCTGCATTATCAGAAACTGAGGTTGAAGTAGCACTGGAACTTAGGGCCGGCGTTAAAATAGAAAAAGCCATGCAGATAGCCGCAATTTGCGGCGGAAACTACCGGGAGGCATTAAACCTGCTGCAACATGCAGATGACGATTGGCTGGCATTGTTGAGGGAATGGCTCAACATGATTGTAAAAAGAAACCTGCCTGCACAACTAAAATGGATTGAGGAAATGAGCAAACAAGGCAGGGAAAAACAAAAACAGTTTTTACAATATTTCAACCATTTGCTGGAGCTGGCCATCAGGCAGGATATTATTGCCGATTCCGGCCAAACAGCTAACCAGGAAAGAAGAAGCGAACTGGATTTCGCCATCAGGCTCAATAAACTCTGCAGCGTTCACCAACAGGAAGCCATTATCAACGAATTAGACAAAGCCAGCTACTATATTGAACGCAATGCCAACGGCAAAATGCTCTTTCATGCCCTCTCCATTAAACTCTACCACATTATTAGTAACAATTCATTAATTTTGGTTAACTGAGGAAATTGAATTGAAGGAATGAGAGTTGTTTTTTAAAAGTATTTTTTGTAACAGGCTTTTGCTGCTATAATCAACATCGTTGTGTCACTCACTTGTACGGAAACACTTTATTGAGCTTTTTTACAATATTTATTACTCAATAAATAATCTGCTATAATATATTTGTCTGCTGTTTTTTTTGATAAATGCAGGCTTACTTCACAGTTAAGTTGAAATAATAGTACAATAGGGCATAAGCCGAAAAGATATCCAAAACGCTATCGGATAAACAAGAAGTGCAATAAACGCCAGCAACTCCAATTCAGCCACTTCGCCTCATTATCAATCAATTATCAATCAATTATCAATTAACCAATTATCAATTATTTATATGTCATGTGGAAGTTGTGGAACAAGTAGCACACCAGGCGGATGTAAAAGCCATGGTAGTTGCGCAAGCGGCAGTTGCAACAGGATGAATGTACATGATTGGCTGGCCAATCTGCCATTCAGTGATCCTGAAAGCGGTTGCAGAATTATAGAAGTTAGTTTTAATAACGGCAGCAGAAAAGATTATTTTAAAAATACCACCACACACTTTTTTGAAAAGGGTGATATGATTGCGCTGGAAGGCGTAAGTGGTTTTGATGTAGGCAGTGTAAACATGACCGGAGAACTGGTGCGTCTGCAACTGAAAAAAAATAATATTAAAGAAGAAAGCCCGGATATTAAAAGAGTTTTGCGCAGGGCTAACGAAAACGACCTGGGCAAACTCAGGGAAACCAAGGCAAGAGAGAAAGATGTAATGATACGCAGTCGTGCCATTGCCAGGCAATTAAACCTGGAAATGAAGGTGGCTGAAGTTGAAATTCAGGCCGATGGCCGTAAAGCAACTTTCTTTTACATTGCAGACGACCGGGTAGATTTTAGGGAACTTATAAAAATATTTGCCGGAGAATTTAAGGTTAAAGTAGAAATGAAACAAATCGGCGCCCGGCAGGAAGCCGGTAAAGTAGGTGGGATTGGCAGCTGTGGCAGGGAACTTTGCTGCAGTACCTGGCTCACCGATTTTAAAAGTGTGAATACCAATGCAGCCCGTTACCAGAATTTAAGCATCAACCAAACAAAATTAAGCGGCCAGTGTGGCCGGTTAAAATGTTGCCTTAACTACGAGCTGGATACTTACCTCGATGCGTTGCAACAGTTTCCCGATAATTGTGATTCTATTGAAATAGCAAGAGGTCGTGCCTACCTGGTAAAAAAAGATATTTTCCGCAACCTGATGTGGTACACCTTGCCAGACAGCAACAAACAATACCCGTTAACGCTGGAAAGGGTAAAAAAAATAAAATCACTTAACCAACAGGGTATTAAGCCAGATGAGCTTGAACCGGTAGAAGTGTTAAGTAAAAAACCAGTTGATATTGAACCTACCTATGCTGATGTTGTTGGCCAGATAAGTTTACAAAGCCTGGAAAAAACCAGCCGAAAAAGAAGGGATAATGAGCGTGGGCAGCAGCAAGGGAACCGACAAGGCGGTAACGACAGCCGGGGAAA
>JAYTTM010000570.1:0-1526 GCA_043745055.1 Chitinophagaceae bacterium
TTAATTAACAAACGGCTGCCTGGTAAAAGGCAGCCGTTTTTGTTTGCTGTTATTTTAAAGAAACTTCAACATTAAAGCGCTTGCGAACCTGTCAACACACCACAGCCCCACTGTCCATCACCAAAGAGAGTTGTAAGTAATAACGTTACAGGTTTTAATTAGGGTCTGCTGAAAAACTATAAAACTTAATAGAATCAACAGTTTCCTTAACTTTTACATTTTAAAAGTGCAAAGAAAGATGGCCAAAGCCCTCAAAACCCGTGCATCAAAGCAACAATATGTCAGTATTGTTCAGCCATCCTTACCTGGATTTGAAACTCCTTTTCATAAGCATTTAACCGCCTCAAACCGCTGGATAGTCCTTGCTAAAAGGATACCCTGGGATGAGTTGGTAAATGTATATCGGAAGCAGATGAACAACAGCAAGACCGGTGCAGATGGTATAAATCCCCGTGTGGTTATTGGCTCTTTGATTATAAAGCATATGTGCGATTTAAGCGACCGCGAAACGGTGCAGCAAATACAAGAGAATATGTATATGCAGTACTTTCTTGGGTTTAGCAGTTTTAGTGATGAGGAACCATTTGATGCATCGCTGTTTGTAGAGTTTAGAAAGAGATTAGGGTTAGAACAGATTAACGCCATCAATGAGAAGATTTTAAAACTTTCAATAGCAGCACAGCAAAAGGAAGTTTCTGCAAATAAGGTAAAAGACGCTGAACCCTCTGCGCAGTTACCCGCCGCTACTGTAGAAAAGCCGGTGGTATCACAGCAAATAGCAGCAAAATCTTGTGAGGAACCTGTATTATTAAAACCGGCCGGATTACCACCTGCAGTTACACATTATGGTGAGTTAATAGTAGATGCCACTGCTTGTCCGCAGGACATTGGCTTCCCGACAGATTTAAATTTATTAGATAATGCAAGAGAGAAATCAGAAGAACTGATAGATGTTTTATACAAAGTGAGCCTGCATAAAAATAAACCCAGAACATACAGAAAGGTTGCCAGAAAGGTGTACCTGAAAACTGCTCAAAAAAAAGCAAAATCTAAAAAAGAAATACGCAGTGCTATTAGAAAACAGTTAGGTTTTTTAAAGAGAAATATCAAAAACATACTGAAGCTGCTAAAGGCTTACAAGACTATTCCACTCGATGCTCATCAGTACAAATATCTGCTGGTCATTCAGACGCTCTATGAACAGCAGGCGCTGATGTATAAAGAAAAGAGCCACAGGGTTGAGCATAGAATTGTAAGTATTCATCAACCCCATGTACGCCCCATTGTAAGAGGAAAAACTAACGCCAACGTAGAATTTGGAGCTAAGATAAATGTAAGCCTGATGAATGGTTTTGCCTTTTTAGAAGACCTGTCATGGGATGCTTTTAATGAAGGTACACGGCTGATAAAAACGGTTGAGCAGTATAAAGCCCGGTTTGGGTATTACCCTAAAGAAGTGCTGGCAGATAAAATATACTGTACCCGAACGAACCGGGCAAAGCTCAAAGAATTAGAAATAGTGCTGG
>JAYTTM010000571.1:0-21169 GCA_043745055.1 Chitinophagaceae bacterium
AACGCAAGCAGTGTTCGGTTGGGACACCGACTACGATGGGGTAAAACCCAGTTCCCAAACAATCTTTTTTACATCCGCTCAGGCACCCGAATTCCCAGCAGTTGCATGCCACTTTTAATTACATTGGCTGTCATTGTAGCCAATTGCAAACGCAGTTGTTTTTTAATGGCTGTCTCTGCATTGGCAATGGAATGTTCCGTATAAAATGAGTTGAATGTTTTTGCAAGGTTAAAAACATAGCTGGCTATTACAGAAGGATTGTGTTCCGTACAAGCCTGTTCAATTGCAGCCGGGTATTGTTCTAAAATTACCAGTACTTCCTTCTCCAGTTTTAATAATGCTTCCCCCAATTCCTCATTCCCCTCAGAAGATTCATCATTCCCCATTGGCCATTGACCATTGACCATTGACCATTCCCCATTCACTACTTTCCTTAAAATACTCTGTATTCTTGCATAAGTATATTGCACAAATGGCCCCGTAAAACCATGGAAATCTATGCTTTCCTGCGGATTAAAAACCATTGTTTTTTTAGGGTCAACTCTCAGCAAATAAAACTTCATGGCACCAAGTCCGAGTATGTCGTACAAATCTTTCAACTCGACTTCTGTAAAGTCTTTTACCTTGCCCAATTCTTCTGTATGTTGTTGGGCGGTGGCCACCATTTCATCCACCAAATCATCTGCATCAACTACAGTACCTTCCCGGCTTTTCATTTTGCCACTTGTTAATTCTACCATGCCATAACTCAGGTGAAAAATATTATCTGCATTGGGCATACCCAATTTTTTACAAATTAGTTGCAGCACTTTCATGTGGTAGTTTTGTTCGTTACCTATTACATAAATGCTTTTATCAATTTTATATTCTTCGTATTTCTGTAATGCAAGGCCAATATCCTGGGTGATGTAAACAGACGTGCCATCCTTACGTTGTACAATTTTTTCATCCAAACCATCGGCTGTTAAATCAATCCAGATGCTGCAATCTTCTTTCTGATAAAATATTTTTTTATCGAGTCCCTGCTGCACAATATTTTTTCCTAACAGGTAAGTGTTGCTTTCATAATATACAATGTCGAAGTTGCTGCCAATTCTTTTGTAGGTAACATCAAAACCAGCATATACCCATTGGTTCATTGTTTTCCAAAGTTCCATCACGGCTGGTTTACCCTCTTCCCAGTCTAATAACATTTGCTGGGTAGCCTTCATAATAGGTGCTGTTTTTTCTGCAGTTTCCTTATCAACACCTTCCTCTATCAACTTGTTAACTTGTATTTTATATTCATCATTAAATTGTACATAGTAGTTGCCAACAAAGTGATCGCCTTTGGTTAGCATACTTTGCGGAGTGGCTCCGTTTGCAAACATTTGCCAGGCAATCATACTTTTGCAAATATGAATTCCCCGGTCATTTACAATGGCACTTTTAATTACTTCATAGCCGTTGGCTTTTAATATTTCACTTACACTCCAGCCTAAAAAATTATTTCTTAAATGACCAAGGTGTAATGGCTTATTTGTATTTGGAGAAGAATATTCCACCATCACTTTTTTGCCATTCAATTCCTTTTTGCCATAACTGATGTCTGAATGATTTTTCCGGAGCAAGTTGTTCCAGTAGCTATCATTAATAGTTAAGTTTAAAAATCCTTTAATGATATTGTATCCAGTAAAAAAACCGGGATTCAATTTAATCAACTCCTGGCCTAACTGGTTTCCAATTGCATCCGGTGATTGCTTCAATGATTTTATCAATGAAAAAAGGACAACCGTATAATCACCTTCAAACTCAGGTTTGGTAAGGTTTATCTGAAAATCTTTTTCTGAGAAAGGTTGATTGTGTAAAGCCGATAATACTGCTACTACTTTCTTTTGGATGCTGCTTACAATTGACATGCGGCAAAAATACTGAAAACAAAATAACAGGCAGGTAAACTGTATGCAGACCAAATTTTCGCATGTCACAACCTTGAAATTGTTACAATATTTATGAAAGATATTAAGTCTGTTATTTTAATTCCCTTTAAACGATAGCGGCAAAAGCGAAAATTTGGACAACAACTTTTACATGCAACAATTCTTAAAATTGATTCGCATACTTTAAACAAAAATATACATCACTGTTTTAAATAGAATTACCTGGGTTGTAAAAACGGTGTATTATTTATTTGTCCAAATTTAAAATTCTTTCAAAATAAAAAATATAATACCAAAGGAAAGCCTATATTCAATACTTATTTTTTAAAACCAAAACATGAAATTAAAATTCACTTTTTTCTTTATCCTTTTTTTTGGTGTAGTAGCTGCCAATGCTCAACAGCAATTAACAATTGACAAAAACTTCAAAAAAAATCATACATCTCCCGGCAAACAGGTGAATGCTTCAGCAGGCACAGTTGCAAGGCCTGCTACCAAAAGTGCTGTAAGGCAACAATGTGGTTTTGCCAGCTACATGGAAAAAGCAAAAGCAAAAGGGTATGATGAGAACAGGTATGAAGCAGCATTAAAACAACTGGTTCAAAAAAGAATTGCTACCGGCAAAGCAGCCTTTGCAGGCCCCGTTACCATACCGGTTATTTTTCATAGTATTTATAGAACGGGTGAGGCACTTTCAAAGACTACGCCCAATCTACCTGCTGCTATGTACCAGGCACAAATTGATCAGTTGAATAATGATTACGCAAACCTATCAGGCTCTGCTTATGGTGTTGCAGCAGATGTTAAGATAAAGTTTTGTCTTGCATTGGTAGATTCTACTGGCAAGCAGCTCTCAACACCAGGTGTTGACAAGATTAACGCTACTACAAGAGGCTGGACCAGTACAAACACCATGATTATTAATGATTTGATGAATTACTTTGATGCTACTATAAAACCTTCCAGTATTTGGGATCCTTACAGTTATTTTAATATTTGGACGGCAGCTATTGATTCCAGTCATTTACTTGGCTATGCTACGTTTCCATCTTTTAGTACATTGCCTGGATTGGGTAATACAGAAACATCTGAAAATGCAGGTTGCGTTATTGCCTGGCAATCCGTTGGAAGTAAAGCTACTCCGGGACGGTTTGCATCTTATGGTTTTGGCCGAACTTTATCTCATGAAACTGGACACTTTTTTGGCTTGCGACATATTTGGGGCGATGCTACATGTGGAGAAGATTATTGTGCAGATACACCTCCGCAAGATGCCGAGTCCACCGGCTGTCCGGAAAATGGCACCTTAAATAATTGTTCTCCATCCATGCCAAGAATGTTTGAGAATTATATGGACTATACTAACGATGCCTGTGTAAATACATTTACTGCAGATCAGGCGCTACGTTGCCAGACAACTTTGGATAACAGCGCTCGCAGATTTACCCTGGTTACTTCAAAAGTCTGCCAGGCACGAGCAGGCAATGCCATCCAATTTGGTTCAGCTTCTCTTTACACAGTTCCGGAAACAGGGAATGCAGGCACTTGCCCCAACACAAGATCCTTCACTTTTAATTTGTATGTATCTGGTACTGCCACCGGTAATGCTACTGTTACTTTCGCTGCTACAGGCGGCTCAGCCCAGCAAAATATCGACTATACCATTTCTCCGGCATCGGTAAGCTATACTGCCAACGACAATGCTGTAAAAAAGGTAACCATAACAATAATTGATGACCAGGCTGTTGAGCCAACCGAGCTCATTCAATTGGGCTACAGCATCAGCGGGACAGGCGTTGTGGCAAGTCCGGAAAAACAAACAATATCCATATCAATTCAAGACGATGATGTTGCCGGAACTACCATTAATAACACAACTCCCAATAAAACTATCTTGAGCCAAAATTTTAATTCATCTGTAAATATACCAACAGGCTGGTTAACTTCTGTACGTGATGATGGCACCAGTTCTTATGCACCTAACGAATGGGTAGTTAGTAATTTTGGTGGAGTTGGAACATCAGGTAATGCAGTTCATATCAGCAATAACACAACAACCAAAACCAATAAATACACTAATACCAATATTTCTGATGCGTATTTATTTACTCCATTGTTGGATGCAACCGGTTTAAAAGATATTAATTTTAGGTTTAAATGGCGTTGCCTGGGAGAACCCGGATATGATGAAGGTTATATTGGGTATATACCTGAAGGGAAGGCGGTAGATGCAAATAACGTAATCTATTTTGGGGCAGCTTATAGTGGATTGCCTGCTGGTATAACTGCTGCCACTGAGAATGTTAATTTGCCGCTGGCATTAAACAATACTAAGTTTTATTTGGTTTTTAATTGGTATAACGATGCAGCAATCGGATCTAACCCGGGATTTACCGTAGATGATATTTTGCTAACCGGTAGTTCTTATGCTGTTGCAGGAACAACTGATGCAGACACTGCCTTTTCGCAATATACCGGACAAACGGTTGACTATTACAGCAAATCGACCCTTGCGCCTATTACACAAAGGTTAATTGCTACCATTGTAAACCCAAGTCAGGATTTAGGTTGTGTAACTGCCAGTATTCAAAATGCAGGTGCTGGTAAAACAGCTGTATCTACCTCAACGGGCAGTTATTTTAGAACAAATAAAATAATTAAAATTACCCCCGAAGTAGCCAACAATGTGGCAACTTACCAGGGAACATTGTATTTTTCCACAGCAGAATTATCACCCACCTGGACCGCATTGGAAATTCCTTCTTTGAAAATACTTAAGGTAAAAGATGGCGTAAATTTAACAGGAATTTTAACCGCAGCAGATGCAACACTTATTACGCCAACATTTACAGACAAATCTGCTGCCAATGGCTATTACAGCTATACTGGCAATTTTACTGGATTTTCGCAGTTTATGTTGGTGTCACCAACTACTGCACTTCCAGTTCGGTTGTTAAGTTTTGATGCCCTCGTAAATAAAAACTCCATTACTTTAAAATGGAGTACAGCTCAGGAACTCAATAACAAAGGTTTTAAAATTGAAAGAAGCACCAACGGATTAAATTTTGAAGCAATCGGTTGGATAGCAGCTAAACAAGGCAACAATGCTCAATCAAATTATTCCATGAATGATAATTTTGTGCAGCCAAACATTGTTTACTATTACAGAATTCGCCAGGTTGATGCAGATAACCGGGAGGAGCTTTCTGTTGTAAGGCAGGCTCGCATTAGCAAGCATGGAATAACTGTAACAGTAAGCCCGGTGCCTGCAAAAAATGTAGTGAACATATATATTAACGGCACCACCCAAACTGCTAGTATTTATTTGATAAATGCGCAGGGGCAGCTGGTAAAAAACTGGAGCCGCATCAATGCATTTAACAGTGCTTATGGATTAAAGGTGGATGATTTGCCAACAGGTATTTACACATTGCATGTACAGTTGCCAGATGAAAAGATTGTAAAAAAGATTTTGATTGAGCAGTAAATAAATAAACTAACATTTTAGTTAACAGGTTGCCCTAAAAAGCAGCCTGTTTTTGTAAAATATTGTGGATGTTTAAATATTGGATGTTTAATTAATCATTCGGTTTACTTGTGGAGTTAAAGATGAAAAATAAAGGAGAGATTCTCAATACTTCTGACAAAAAAGGCATCATAACAAAATCGTACTTGCAACAAATTTTCATCCGATAGTTATCGGATGAAAATTAAAAGATGCTAGCCAAACCATTTGAAAAGCCAACATGATCGTTTTGCAATTCACCATTCCCTCCTCCATAAATTCTTCTCCATTTCCCTGCCACACCCTATCTTTGCGCCCATTTTAAAATTATGATTAGTGTAAATAATGTAACCCTTGCCTATGGCAAAAGGGTATTGTTTGATGAAGTAAATATCAGTTTTACCAAGGGTAATTGTTATGGCGTTATTGGTGCCAATGGTGCTGGAAAATCTACTTTTATCAAAATATTGAGTGGAGAAATTGAGCCCAATAAAGGAACTGTTACTATATCTCCCGGCGAACGTATGGCAGTGCTGGCGCAGAACCATTTTGGCTTTGATGAAGTGAGCGTGTTGCACACCGTGATGATGGGCCACCAAAAAATGTGGAATCTTATGTTGGAAAAAGATGCCATTTACATGAAGGAAGATTTTACCGAAGCGGATGGAATGAAGGCTGGTGAACTGGAGCATGAGTTTGGTGAAATGGGTGGTTATACATCAGAAAGTGATGCTGCCCAATTACTGAACGAACTGGGTGTAAAGGAAGAAATGCACCAGCAATTGATGAAAGATATTCCTGCCAATGTTAAAGTGAGAATATTACTGGCGCAGGCATTGTTTGGCAATCCTGATATTTTATTGTTGGATGAACCTACCAATAACCTTGATGTGGAAACCATCAGCTGGCTGGAAAACTTTTTGGCAGATTATCAGAATATTGTACTTGTAGTAAGTCATGATCGGCACTTTTTAGATGTAGTGTGTACACATGTGGCAGATGTTGATAAGCAAAAAATAAAAATCTATACCGGTAACTATACTTTTTGGTACGAGAGTTCTCAATTGGCATCCAGGCAGGCTGGCGATAAGAACAAGAAGATGGAAGAAAAGAAGAAAGACTTGTTGGAATTTATTGCCCGGTTTAGTGCCAATGCTTCAAAAAGTAAGCAGGCTACCAGTCGTAAAAAAGCATTGGATAAACTAGTGTTTGAAGATATTACCCCGAGCAGCAGAAAATATCCTGGTATTATTTTTAAGCCGGATAGGGAAGTGGGTAACCAGATTTTGAATGTAGAAAAACTATCCAAATCTTTTGATGGTAAATTGTTATTCAGCAATCTCAATTTTGATATAGTTAAGGGACAAAAGATTGCCTTTTTAAGTCGCAACCCGGTAGCATTAACCAGTTTTTTTGAAATCATCAGTGGCAAAATGGAGGCAGATTATGGAAAATATGAATGGGGTTCTACCATTACTTCGGCCTATTTGCCCAATGATAATACCGAATTTTTTACCGGGTCGCTCAATCTAATGGATTGGTTAAGGCAATTTGTACCGCCCAATACAAAGGATGTGGATGAAGATTTTATCCGTGGATTTTTGGGTAAAATGTTATTTAGCGGCGATGAAATTTTAAAGCAAACAAATGTATTAAGCGGGGGGGAAAAAGTGCGTTGCATGGTAAGTAAAATGATGCTGCAAAACCCCAATCTTGTAATACTGGATGAACCTACCAATCACCTGGATCTGGAGAGTATCACTTCCTTTAATGATGGTATGATAAATATTCCGGGCATAGTTTTATTTACAACGCATGATCATCAGTTTATGCAAACAGTGGCCAATAGAATAATCGAAATCACTCCAAAAGGAATGATTGATCGTTTGATGACTTATGATGAATACCTGGAAGATGCAAGGGTAAAAGAATTGAAGGAAGAATTGTATAGTTGATATAGGATAATAAATTTTGGAATAGCTATTTTCGGCATGATAATTTCTAGTGTGATTTAAAATAAACAAAAATTCAAGATTATGAGAAAAGTAATTTTATTAAGTAGTATAGCAATTATGTTTTGCGTACTAAGTGTTTCGGCACAAAAAAGTGGAGCAAGAGGCTCCAGTTATCAAACTGCTTTGGGTGTAAAATTTTATCCTGGTGCAGTAACTTTAAAGCATTTTATTAAATCGGATGTTGCATTGGAAGGCATTGCTTATTTCTTTGATAGAGGTTTTCGGGTAACAGGTTTGTATGAATTTCATGGAGACATTAATGGCGCTCCGGGGTTGAAATGGTATATAGGACCAGGAGCTCATGTTGGATTTTATAATGATCATTATTATCGGGATCGGGATTATAACTATAAAGGTACCAGTTATGTAGGTGTTGGTATAGATGGCGTGCTTGGATTGGATTATAAATTTAATGGCGCACCTATTAATTTATCGCTCGACTGGCAACCATCATTTGAATTTGGTAATAATTACAAAAATGGTTTTTCAGGCGACTGGGGTGGCTTTGCAATAAGATATACATTTTAAAGTATTTAATCCGCATTCAGGATTACAAGAATCCTGTCATTTTAAATGACAGGATTTTTTATTTTTATCTGGTTAATGTGTACCCCATAATTTATTTTTCGCCACAAATTGGGGTTATATTTGCCCACTTTCAAAATGAGAAATATTATCATTTCGGTTATAGACTTTTTTTATCCGCCATTTAAAAGGATAATGCCGCTGCAAACTTTTCGTTATGCAGCATGTGGGGGCTTTAATGTTGTACTGGGTTTTGTAATTTTCACCTATCTATACCAATTTGTACTACAGCAACGGGTGGTTGATTTAGGCATTTATGTTTTTGAGTCTTATAGCCTGGCACTTTTAATTTCTTCCTGTACCGTGTTTTTTATAGGGTTCATGCTTAATAAATATGTTGTATTTGTTGCTTCCAATTTAAGAGGGCGCATACAATTGTTCAGGTATTTCTTGTCCTTTATTAGTAACCTTACCATTAATTATGTTCTCTTAAAAATATTGGTTAAATACCTGCATCTGCACCCTGTGATGGCCCAGGTTTTTGTAACATGCTTTGTAGTAACTCTCAGTTATTTTACGCAACAATATTTCACCTTTAAGGTAAGGGAAGAAGTAGTTTAGTAAATCAGCTTATCAAGTTTCTCGTTTTATTTATTCCTTTAGTGATAATTAATTACCTCTGCCATAAGTATTTACCTGTTATAAATAAGTTGTACTGCCAATTTTTCATTAAATGCCCCATGGCACAATCATTGACATAACACAATCAACATAAAAATATTAATCATGGGAAAAATAATAGGTATAGACTTAGGAACAACCAATAGCTGTGTTGCTGTTATGGAAGGCAACGAGCCAGTGGTTATTGCCAACGATGAAGGACGTCGTACAACACCTTCCATTGTTGCATTTTTAAAAAATGGTGAACGTAAAGTAGGAGACCCTGCCAAGCGCCAAGCCATTACCAACCCTGCCAATACCATTATGAGCGTAAAGCGTTATATGGGGCATAAGTGGAATGAAGTAACTACAGACATCAGTCATAGCAGTTATAAAGTGGTAAAAGGTGACAATGATACAGTTCGTATTGACATAGATGGCAGAATGTACACTCCACAAGAAATAAGTGCAATGATTTTGCAGAAAATGAAGAAAACTGCAGAAGATTATCTTGGTCAGGAAGTAACAGAAGCCGTTATTACGGTTCCTGCTTATTTTAATGATGCACAACGCCAGGCAACTAAAGAAGCTGGTGAAATTGCTGGTCTTACAGTACGTAGAATTATTAATGAACCAACGGCAGCAGCATTGGCTTATGGTCTTGATAAAAAGAACCAGGATCAAAAAATTGCTGTGTTCGATTTAGGCGGCGGAACATTTGATATTTCCATCCTTGAATTAGGTGATGGTGTATTTGAAGTAAAAAGTACCAATGGTGATACGCACTTAGGTGGTGATGATTTTGACAAGGTAATTATGGATTGGCTTGCAGAAGAATTTAAAAAAGATGAAGCAATCGATTTGCGTAAAGATCCAATGGCATGGCAGCGTTTGAAAGAAGCTTCTGAAAAAGCTAAAGTAGAATTGTCTTCTTCTTCTGAAACAGAAATCAACCTGCCTTATGTAACAGCAGTTGATGGAGTACCTAAGCATTTGGTAAAAAAATTAACCAGGGCTCAGTTTGAAAAATTAGCTGATACACTTTTTGAAAGATGCTTAAAGCCTTGCGAACTGGCATTGAAAGATGCAGGTTTAGCTTTAAGTGAAATCAACGAAGTTATTTTGGTAGGCGGTAGTACACGTATTCCAAAAGTGCAGGAAATTGTTGAAAAATTCTTTGGCAAAAAACCAAACAAAGGGGTAAATCCTGATGAGGTTGTTGCAGTTGGTGCATGTATACAAGGTGGTGTATTAACAGGAGAAATAAAGGATGTATTACTGTTGGATGTAACTCCATTAAGTCTTGGTATTGAAACAATGGGTGGTGTTATGACAAGATTAATTGAAAGCAACACAACTATTCCAACAAAAAAATCAGAAGTATTTAGTACTGCAAGCGAAAACCAGCCTGGTGTTGAAATTCATGTATTGCAAGGTGAAAGACCCATGGCCACTCAAAATAAAAGTTTGGGTCGCTTTAACCTTACCGACATTCCACCTGCTCCAAGAGGAGTTCCACAGATTGAAGTTATATTTGATATTGATGCCAATGGTATTTTGCATGTAACTGCTAAAGATAAAGGCACAGGTAAAAGCCATAACATCCGTATTGAAGCTGGTAGTGGTTTAAGCAAAGAGGAGATAGAAAAAATGAAGACAGAAGCCAAGGCCAATGAAGCTACCGATAAAGCAGAAAAAGAAAAAGTTGAGAAAATTAACCAGGCTGATAGTTTGATATTCCAGACAGAAAAGCAATTGAAAGAGTATGGCGATAAAATTAGTGCTGACAAAAAAGCACCTATTGAAGCAGCTTTAGTAAAGTTGAAAGAGGCGCATAAGTTACAAGACGTTGCTGCAATTGATACATCAGTAGCGGAAATGAACGCAGCATGGACAGTTGCAAGTGAAGAAATGTATAAAGCAACGCAGGATGCCGGTACGCAACAACCACAAGGTGGCGGTGCAGAACAACCACAAGGCAACGGAAGTGCCAATGCAGATCATGTAGAAGACGCACAGTTTGAAGAAGTGAAATAAAACCAATGTGCAAATGTGATTATTTGCACATTCAACAAATAAAAAGAAAGCCCTTGCTAATTGTGAGGGCTTTCTTTTTATTTGTTTTAATAATCAGGTAGGATAAAAAACAAAAAGCGCCCAAATAAATGAGCGCTCTAAAATCATATTCTTATTGCTACAATTAAAAATCAACAAAAGGTATCCTGATAATTCAATTAAATTTCTTTGGCCAGTAAATCCCCGATTGCATTGTCATACTTCGTTTTCCAATCTGCAATATTGCCCCAGTTTTCTCCATCAACCAATATATTTTCATCTGTAACTGTACCCAGTTTTTCAAAAGCAACCTCCAGTAAATGTATCACTGTTTTAAAAGCCATTTCATTTTCAGCAGGTATTGAAACAACCACCCGGCTTTGTGCTTCGCCAAATAAAAAAGCATCTTTTCTAACGTTAATATTGGAAGTGATTGTATAACCAAGGTTATTGTTAAAGCCACTCTCTGTGAGGGTTACAAACAATCCTCCTTCGCTTACATCATGTGCCGAAATAATAACCTTTTGTTTAATTAAAGCGCTAACAGCTTTTTGTAAATGATACTCTTCATCTAAATCAAATTGGGGAGCCGGACTGTATTCTACGCCATGAATTTTGTGAAGGTATTCGCTGCTATTAATATCATTGCTGCTTTTTCCTATTAAGTAAATTACATCACCTGCTTTTTTAAAATCCATTGTCATTTTGTCTGCTGCATTTTCAAGTATCCCCACCATTCCAATAGTAGGAGTAGGGTATACAGCTCCCTCAGGGTGTTGGTTGTAAAAACTTACATTTCCTCCGGTAACAGGCGTATCAAATTTTATGCATGCCTCGCCCATACCCTTAATAGCATGTACAAACTGGTAATAAACTTCGGGTATATATGGGTTGCCAAAATTGAGACAGTTGGTAACACCTAATGGTTCACCACCGCTACAAACTATGTTTCTTGCAGCCTCTGCCACTGCTATCATGGCACCTTTGTATGGATCTGCAAATACATAACGACTATTGCAATCGGTTGTTAGTGCCAATGCCTTGTTGGTTGGTTTTGCCAATACAACCGCAGCATCGCTGGGTGCATTTGTACTTACGGTACCGGCGCCAACCATACTGTCATATTGTTCGTATATCCAACGCTTGCTGGCAATATTTGGAATGCTTATTAATTGTTCTGCAATTTTTATTACATCAGCAGGTTCAGCAATAGAGGAAGGATCAAATGTTTTAATTTTTTCAAAATACGCTGGTTCTTTATATTCTCGGTCGTATTGAGGCGCACCACCTCCTAATACCAATTCTTCTGCTGGTAATGTTGCTTCTAAATTCCCATTCATATAAAAATGCAGGAGGCCATCATCCGTAACACTTCCAATTTCACTACAGGGCAAATCCCATTTTTCAAATACGGCCAATACAATTGATTCTTTTCCTTTTTCAATCACCATCAGCATCCGCTCCTGGCTTTCGCTTAAAAGCAATTCCCACGCTTTCATGTTTTTCTGCCGCATGGGTACTTTATCCAGGTCTATCTTCATTCCGGCCTTGCCCTTGGCACTCATTTCTGCAGTAGAGCAGATAATACCGGCAGCACCCATATCCTGCATCCCTACAATGGCGCCGGTTTGTATCACTTCCAGGCATGCTTCCAATAATTTTTTCTCTTGAAAGGGATCACCAACCTGCACGGCTGGTAAATCTTCAGCGCTGTCTGCCGTAATATTGGCTGATGCAAAAGACGCACCGCCAATACCATCTTTACCAGTTGCACTTCCTACAAAAAAAACAGGGTTACCAACTACCTTGCCCGATGTAGCAGAAATGGTGGTACCATTTTTCAAAATACCTACACTCATAGCATTTACCAAAGGATTGGTATGGTAGCAATCTTCAAAATAAATTTCACCACCAACGGTTGGCACTCCAAAACAATTGCCATAATGCCCAATACCGTGTACTACACCTGCTAACAGATGTTGGGTTTTACCATCTTTTAAATTACCAAAACGCAATGAATTTAATGAGGCAATTGGCCTGGCTCCCATGGTGAAAATATCACGATGTATACCACCCACGCCGGTAGCTGCTCCCTGAAAAGGCTCAATAGCACTGGGATGGTTGTGACTTTCAATTTTAAATACAACACCATATCCATCGCCGATGTCCATTAGTCCGGCATTTTCTTCACCTGCTTTTACAAGCATTTTTTTTCCGTCACGTGGCAATGTTTTCAGCCACTTGATGGAGTTTTTATAACTGCAATGTTCACTCCACATAGCGCTAAAGCAACAGAGCTCAGTAAAGTTGGGTGTGCGACCTATTTTTTGCTTAATCAGTTCAAACTCATCTTCAGTAAGACGAAGTTCTTTGGCGGTTGTGGCGGTTATTTCCATAATTGTTTTTAGAGATTGCGAAAGTACAACCATATATGTTTTGTAAATGATTGTTTAATTTTTTTATTTTTGTTATTTCACAGGAATCAGGCTTTCACCTTTTTTGCTTAAGAACTTCCTGGTTTGTGTGAGAAAAACAGTTGCCATCAAAAGAATTAAAATTACCCGTAACATTTTTATTTTATTATCTTCCAAATAAATATACTGCTTGAGTTATCTTCTGTTTTTTATTTATCTTATTGCCTTTAGTTGGATCCTCACTAAAATTGGGTTTATAAAAAGAAGTGGGTTAAGTAATAAGGTTATTATGCTGCTTTTTTTGTGCAAAGTTTTAGCAGGATTAATTAGTGGCCAAATAAGTGAGCATGCTCCCAACATGGATACCTGGCTTTATCATAAAGAGGCATTGATAGAGTACCGTTTGTTGTTTGATGACCCGGTAGCTTATTTTACCAATATTTTTCAATCTGGATATCCGCATAAGTATCTCGGAGTACTTCAATTTCATGATTCGTTTTGGAACGATCTAAAAACCAATTTGATTGTTAAGTTTCTTTCTGTATTGGATTTAGCCAGCGGGGGAAATTATTATACGAATGTTATTCTTTATAATTTCTTAGTTTTCTTTGGGTGCATAGCCCTTTTCAGGGTTTTTAAGCAAATATTTCCTGCTGATAACTTTTTGGTAATTACCGGAGTTTTTTTATTGCCATCTGCATTGTTATTTAGTAGCACCATTCATAAAGATGGATTGATAATGGCTGCAATTGGTATGTTGTTTTTTTCTGTATTCAATGTTTTTAACAGTCGAAAAATTACTGTTAAAAAGATAACGGCAATCTTTCTCTCTTTGCTTGTATTGTTTTTGTTCCGTAGTTATTTATTGGTGTTGCTGCTGCCGGGGCTTGGAGCATGGTATGTTGGTGTCCGCTTTAAACATAATATTGTACTGCTTACTTCCATTATCTATGCTATTTTCCTGTTGCTGTTTTTTAATTTTCAACGTATTGTTCCCGCAGTAAATTTACCCTTACTAGTTGTACAAAAACAGGCAGATTTTTTTGCACTTGAGATAGCCAGATCTTACTTAATTACTAGCCAACTTTCACCCAATGCAGGTAGCTTTTTATATAACCTGCCCCAGGCTTTTGCACATAGCCTTGGCAGGCCAGTCTTAACTGATTATACCGTGTCTGCTCCGTTAATATTTTTTGCAATAGAATTATTATTTTACCAATTGTTGTTTGTGCTTTTTGTTTTTTTTAGAAAGCAAAACCCAAAAATGAATCCGTTTTTATGTTTCAGCATCTTTTTTACGCTTTCTGTTATGCTGATTATAGGATACACAGTACCTGTAATCTGGGCAATTATCCGATACCGTTCTATCTATCTTCCCTTTTTATTAATTCCTCTCCTTTGTAATACAAACTGGGAAAAAATCTTAGCACTTCTTCAAAGTAAAAAATAAAATTATATATTGTTTTTTGACATTTTTGTCTAAAAAAAATCAATTTGATGAGATAATTCTCATAATTAATTATTTTTTTCCTATTTTGTGCCTTCAAAATTAAAAACATTATGCAATCATTAAGATTTAAGGCGATAGACAATCTACAGTTTAATGAGGAAGTTTCAGTAAAAACCTCTGCAAAAATCACAGGAATTTTCGGTGAAAATGTTTTCACCCTAAAAACTGCCAGACAGTTTTTAAGTGATGAAGCGTACAAAAGTTTATTAGGATCTATTAAGAATGCCAAGAAAATTGATCGCAGTATGGGCAACCAGATTGCCAATGGATTAAGGGCTTGGGCAGAGAGCAAAGGTGTAACTCATTATACCCACTGGTTTCAGCCATTAACAGATTTATCTGCAGAAAAGCATGATTCTTTCTTTACTTTAAAAGGTGATGGTACTCCCATAGAAGAATTTGAAGGAGCAGCCTTAATTCAGCAGGAGCCTGATGCATCCTCTTTTCCTTCTGGTGGTTTAAGAGCTACTTTTGAGGCACGTGGTTATACTGCATGGGATCCTTCTTCTTCTCCATTTATAATGGAGATAAGCAACGGAAAAACATTGTGCATCCCTACTATATTTGTTTCATATACCGGAGAGTCTTTGGATGCCAAAACTCCATTAATTAAAGCGTTGGTTGCTTTAGATAAAGCAGCTGTGGAGGTAGCTCAATACTTTGATAAAAATGTTACTAAAATAACCGCTACTTTAGGATGGGAACAGGAATATTTTGTAATTGATGCCGGAATGGCCAATGCAAGGCCTGATATCACGATGACTGGTCGTACTGTTTTTGGACATGCTCCGGCAAAAGGACAGCAATTGGAAGATCATTATTTTGGTGCCATTCCTGAGCGTATTTATGCTTACATGAGAGATTTTGAATCTGAATCTTACAAATTGGGCATTCCTTTACGTACAAGGCACAATGAGGTAGCTCCTTCTCAGTTTGAATGTGCGCCAATATTTGAAGAGGCCAACCTTGCAGTAGATCACAATACATTATTGATGGACATTATGACCCGTGTGGCCAAACGTCATGGATTAATTGTATTGCTACACGAAAAACCATTTGCAGGAATTAATGGAAGTGGTAAACATAATAACTGGAGTATTGCTACAGATACGGGTGTTAACCTTTTAGCACCAGGCAAAACGCCAAAGACAAACCTGATGTTCCTTACCTTTTTTGTAAATACCATTAAGGCGGTTCATGAATATTCTTCCTTATTAAGAGCGTCCATTGCAAGTGCAGGAAACGATCATCGTTTGGGCGCTAACGAAGCACCTCCTGCAATCATCTCCATATTTATTGGTAAGTATCTTACTGAGGTATTGAATCAGGTTGAAACCCGTGTGGGGGGTAAATTTGATGAGCAGGACGAAGCCATGCTTAAACTGGATATTCATAAAACAATTCCAGAGCTGATGTTGGATAATACCGACAGAAACCGTACTTCTCCATTTGCATTTACCGGGAACAAATTTGAATTCCGTGCCGTTGGTTCTGCTGCTAATTGTGCCAATGCAATGACGGTTTTAAATTCAATTGTAGCTGACACTTTAAAGCAATTTAAAAAGGATGTTGATGCGCATATTGAGAAGGGAGACAAAAAGGAAATCGCTATTATGCATGTAATACAGAAATATATTATTGAAAGTAAATCTGTATTGTTTGAAGGAGATGGTTATAGCGAAGAATGGGCTAACGAAGCTGAAAGAAGGGGATTGCCTAATGTGAAAACTACACCATTAGCATTAGATGCTTATATTTCCGAAAAATCAAAACATTTATTTGAGAGTAATGATATTTATTCCCATGCTGAATTGGAAGCACGCCATGAAATAATGCTGGAAGCTTACATTAAGAAAGTACAGATTGAAGCAAGGGTTATTGGTGAATTGGCTACATCTGTTATTTTGCCTTCAGCAATTAAATATCAAAACATCCTCATTGAAAATATTAAGGGGTTAAAAGAAGCTGGCTTAGGTGAAGAAGCTTATTCTAATCAGTTAAGCATTGTAGCGGATATCAGCAAACATATCAATGCAATGGGTACAGGTGTTAGAAATATGATTGAAGAAAGAAAGTTAGCAAATGTTATTACTGATAACAGGGAAAAGGCAATTGCTTATTGTGATAATGTAAAAGGTAAACATTTTGATGATATACGTTACCACGTTGACAAATTAGAATTGGTAGTGGATGATTCGCATTGGATGCTGCCTAAGTACAGAGAGATGTTGTTTTTAAGATAATTTTTAATATTGTAGGAAAAATATTATTATTTTTCAATCTTGTGTCTCTTACAAAATTTAATTAAAATAGCTGGCAAGCAATCGTAATTGAGCCCGGTTCACTTTATTGTGGCCGGGTTTTTTTATTTGCCCAAAAAATATTTATAAGCTTTGCTGGTATTAATAAATGTAATACTTCTTACTTAAATTGTTTTCTGTTTTCACGTTACTTTTAAATATTCGAGATTAATAAATGACGGATAGCACAAGGCTACTTTCGCATATTATTTTGTAAGAAATTTCATTTAAAGCAATAATAATTTGGTCAGTAAATAAAAAATATTTAGTTTTATTTTTTTATTTCAGATCCGTAATATATTTATCTCCTCCTATCCCTTATAAAATCAATTCTATAATTTATTTTATTTAATCAATTTTTAATTAAATATTCCTGTTATCCAGTAAAAGCCGTCTAAATAATTCCAATAGTCTGTGATCCTAATTTTCACCCAACAAAAAAGACTATTATGAAAACTGGTTTGTCAAAAAGTATTTTAGCTAACAGTATTGAACAATTTCTAAGTTGGCTCTTTCCAGGCTGGAGTTTGGGAAAACCAACTGAGCCAAAATTGATACCAATACCTGTAGAAAATATAAATTACCAAATAAATAAGGTGATTTTATTTGTCGTATTTTTTTGTTTTATTTGCCTGCATACTGTTTCTGCTAAAGAGTTTTACAACAGTTTTAAAAGTAAATTCGCATGTGATAAGCAATTGAAATCTTCCCCCCAATTATTGCCGGTAAATGAAAAATTTGTGAGCAATTTGTATGCTTATACTCCAAATGGCCTTAGTCTAGCCGATGGCAATATGATTTTATTTGATGACTTTTATTCAAACGCTGTAGATGGATATGATGCCCGAAAGATGACCAACTTTGGAGAAAACTTTGGTATCACTAAAAGTAATGTATTGCTTGCAATAGAAAAAAGACAAATAATCCGAGCGGATGATTCCATATCATACGAAATGAGCGGATTAAAAAATATTCAGTATAAAATTGAAATCGTTGCCACTAATTTAAATCACCCTGGAATGGTGGGATTTTTACTCGATAATTATTCCGGAACCCGGACGATTCTAAATTTAAATGACACTACCAATTATAGTTTTAGCGTAACTGTCGCAGCTGGTTCTTCAGCAAAAAGCCGGTTCAAGGTTGTTTTTATTAAACCTTCTTTTAGTACACTACCACTCACATTTATCCTGTTAAACGCAAAGCAAAATAACGGAAAGATAGGCCTCAAATGGATTGTTAACAATGAAGACAATACACAATTTTACCAAATAGAAAAATCTTACAACGGGCAACTATTTACAGCAATAAGTAGTGTTGCCGCTGACATTAGTAAGGCGCATATATATTATTGGGAAAATACCTTTACAACAAATTCAATTACTTATTTCCGTATAAAAAGTATTGACAAAAACGGTAGTTCGTATTATAGTCCTACAGTAACAATTGCTAAAAAATTCTTAAAAAAGGGTATTAGTGTATTTCCGAATCCTGTAGAAGGAAATGAGATTAATCTCTCATTTAATAACCAGCCTGGTGGAAATTATGCTGTTCGCTTAATCGGTTATAGCGGTCAACAGTTTTTTAAAAAGACCATAATTGTTAGTACCGCCTTTCAGATTAATAATATACAAATTCCTCATGATTGTTATAAGGGTAATTATTTATTGGAAATTATTAATCCTGCAAATGAAAGACAATTGCTGCCCCTGGTTATTTTGAAAAATAACTAATATGAATTTTTTGTATTGCACCTATTTTTAATGAAGCAATAAATATATTAATGAAGGCTAGGTGGCAATGTGTACTTTTTTTATTTAAACGGAACTTTAGCCGAATATAAAATTTTTCATTTTATTGGTACAGGTGGAATCAGGTTCATTGCTGGTGAACTTTATAAACATTGCTCCAACTCAAAATAGTGGTAATGTATTACTAATTTGGAAGGTTGCCGACGAAAGAAGCATAAAAAATCACAAGGTATAAATATTGGTATCAACTATAATTACATCACCTAAAATTTGTAGTTGGTAGTTCCATCATCTTACAATTGATTAATCAACCCAATGGGAGATATTACCATACAATTATTGATATCAGTGGGTAACATTTACTGAATCTACCTTTATTAATACTTGTAACAATAACGTTAAAATATTAAGGCACCTTCATCAGTTGTCCCCGGGCATCTTTCAGTTGAAATTTGTAGATGCTAATTGTAGCAAGCAGGTTAAATCATTTCCTTTTTCTGTAGGAAAATTTAAGCTTCCTAAAAATATTAAAATTTTAAAAAGGCTACCCAATTAAAAATGGGTAGCCTTTTTCTTGTGTAGTATTGTTACCGTAATGAATATTTACAACAAAATGTATACTATTCCCCTTTTTTGAGTAATGATGGAATAAACCGCTACGCTGTTTTGAACTTAATTTGTTTTAATAATTACATTTTATGTTACTAAAAGTTCAAAGTAACTATGACTTATTAAAAAAATTCAAAAGTTTTTCAATTAATACAAAAAGTTCATTAAGTTTGTATAATAAAAGTAATCACTATAAAATTGGGTAAAGCTGTAAAAAATAAAAAGGATATCGATAAGAAAAAGATCTTAAAAGAGCTCTATTTTGGCGATTCTTTGTCATGTGCAGATTTGGGAAAGTATATTCATAAAAGTCTTCCTCTTGCTACTAAACTTATTAATGAATTATTGGAAGAAGGTTTTATAGCAGAAACTGGTTTTGCCACCTCTACAGGAGGCAGAAGGCCACAAACATTTGCTATTTCTCAAAATGTAATGTATGTGGTTTCAGTAGCAATGGATCAGTTGATTACAAAAATTGCTATCATGGATATGCAAAACAACTTTGTTTCTGCTGTTGAAAGAATTGAACTTCCGCTTGCTAAAAATGACGAGGCCGTTGCCATCCTTAGTGAAAAAATTGTTGCTGTAATTAAGAAAGCTGCTATACCAAAGGAAAAAATTATCGGAATAGGAATTGCAATGCCAGGATTTGTCAACATAAAAAAAGGCATCAACTATTCATTTTTATTTACTGATAACAAAAGCATTTCAAAAATTATAGCTGAAAAAGTAGGTATACCAGTTTATATCGATAATGACTCAAGCCTTATTGCGCTGGCTGAACTTAGGTTTGGAGCCGTACATCAAAAGAAAAATGTGATGGTACTAAATATTGGCTGGGGTGTAGGATTGGGTCTGGTATTAAACGGCGAGCTATTTAGAGGGCATGATGGCTTTGCAGGGGAGTTCAGTCATATACCGCTCTTTAACAACAATAAACTTTGTGCATGTGGTAAAAGTGGCTGTCTGGAAACTGAAACCTCTATGGTGGTTTTAATAGAAAAAGCAAAAGAGGGAATAAAAGCCGGTCGGCTAACCAAGCTTGATTCATTGTCTTTTGATGATTATGAAAAAGCTAGTGAGGCTATTATTCTGGCTGCACACGAAGGAGACCAGTTTGCTGCTGAACTCTTTAGAGACATCGGTTATAATATAGGCAGGGGAGTAGCTGTTTTAATACACCTCTTAAACCCGGAAGTAGTTATTTTAAGCGGTAGAGGATCCAGAGCTGGTAAAATTTTAAAAGCACCTATTCAACAGGCTTTAAATGAGCACAGCATTCCTATTCTGGCGCAAAATACTACCATTGAAGTATCGGCAATCGGCTACCAGGCCGAATTAATGGGAGCTGCAGCTTTGGTAATTGAAAATTTAGAAAGTATTCCGTTAAATAGCAAACAACTTATTCCGGCAAATGCAGCTGTTCCGAAGTTGACTGTTTAACAATTTTAATTACTTAAAAAATAAAATTAAAACCCATTTAAATTATAAATGATTGTTATTAAATATTGAAAATATTATTTCACCTGTTAACGATAGTTTTTATAAAATCTAACCGTGTTATCAAAGTGAAGTTTAAAATCCCCTTTATCCAAAATTGAAAAACGATTGAATGTTTTGAGAAGAACCTTCGATGAATTATTTATTTACCAAAAAAAAATGCTTATGAACAAAATTGTCATGCTTTTGTGTAGTCTTTTATTAGGCTCCATTTCATTTGCGCAAACAAAACAACTTACAGGTGTTTTAGTTGACGCAACCAGTAACCAACCCATTCCAGCTGCCACTGTAAAAGTAAAAGGCAAATCAACCAGTACAGTTACCAATGCTGAAGGTCGCTTCACCATAACCGTACCTGTAGGAATTTCTACATTGGAGATTTCTTCCGTTGGGTTTGAACCTAAAT
>JAYTTM010000572.1:0-1524 GCA_043745055.1 Chitinophagaceae bacterium
TTATTTCTTTAAACAGTTGCAGGCTAAATCAATTTTTTCTCCATGATATGATGCTTGATGTTTACCTCAGTAAATGCATCACCCTTAATTTTATACCCATATTTTTCGTAAAAACCAATGGCTGTATCCCGGGCATGCATCGTTAACGTTTTAAACCCTTTATCCCTGGCGATATTTTCAGCAAATGACATCATAGATTCACCAATACCCAAACCCTGCTTATTTTTTTGCACAGCCATTTGCCTTAGCCTGGTGCAACTGTTATCCATTTTAGTAAGTATACAACAACCTATTATTTCATCTTCATCAAAAGCACCAATCAAAATATCATTTTTTTCATTTTGAAGTTCTTCTTCACTAAATGTAAGTCCCTGTGGCTTTCGCATAATTTCATACCGGAGTTTTACCATTTGATCGTACTCTTTGCTTCCATGATATAGTTGTTTTAAAGCCATAACGCAATATAATCAAAATCTTTTGGCAATTAATGGTGGTTGCGGGAATGTATTTAACTAAAAAGGAGCCACTAGTGGCTCCTTTTTTAAGTTGATATAAAAGTTGGTTTATTGCTTCACCACTTTTATGCTTTCCGATTTTCCGTTACTGGTAATTGTTAACAGGTAAGTACCGGAAGGTATTGTTTGTGCTTGGTTTATACTTATGCTGTTGTATCCTTTTTGAACTGTTGCTGAGCTGGAAGCTACGTTACAACCATTCATATTGGTTAGAGTAACTTTTATTTCTCCTGAAAATTTACAGCTTCAACCTGTAATAATTTGGAAGTAAAAGAAAAAGGCCATGCTTTTAGACTATTTAAATTTGATTCATTGTTTGGTATTATCACTAAAACCTTTGAAAATTTATACTTGCCATCTGTATCAACCATTTTCAATCTGTAATAAACAACCTTGCTGTTTTTGAAAAACAAATCATCTTTTTAGTGGCAGTTTCATATCGTGGCAATATTATTTCATTATCATCGCTCCTGAAGCAGTATAGCTATTTGAAGTGGTTGCTGCAGAATTTGCTATAGATACATTTACAATAGGTGTCTGCGCATTTGTTTGCAATAGTAATAATGTGAAGCATACAAAAAGTACAAGGTAAATTTTATTCCTTGTGGTTGTATTTAAAATGGAGTTAGGCAAAACAGTAACAATTGGAGTTGGCTTGTTTTGTTTTTGGTTGATGTAAGTTTTCATAAATTATTTTTTTGGGGTACAACCTTACTAAACAGGATTGGTGCCAAACAACAAAACCCTTTGCAGTAAATCGTTTCAGTATTTACGAGCTAAAAAAGGATTCCGTATTATGGAATTTTTTGCCAAAAAATATAAAATTTGAGACGAGGCCTTAACAACAGCTTTGTGATTATTAAGTATTTATTTGTTGATGCCTGTAGTGACATGATTTACCTTTCAGATTTGCTTATAAATGAAAAATGAAACCTTTTTTTGTTTAAGTATTTATATTTCTTTGATTTTACCTCAAAAAGTATATTTTTGCGACTGAACAACTAAATAT
>JAYTTM010000573.1:0-1524 GCA_043745055.1 Chitinophagaceae bacterium
CGCCGTCAAAGTCCTTTTGATCGTATTGACAACGGGCATACAGCGCAAGTGCCATATCATTATCAGGATCCTGATGCAATGCATTTTTTATTTGCTTCAATGCGTCATTTACACGACCTTGATCCAGCAGCAACCTTGCTCTTTCAATAAACTGAAATGTATCATTCATAAAAGGTGTAGAAAGTTTAGGTGTTTAGAAAGTTTAGCCTGTTTTCTGCTGATGCTATGTTAAGGAGAAAATGGCGTATTTTTTTGTGAATGGTCAATGGTGAAAGATTGACCATTCACCATTCAATGTCGTTTGCTTAAGCTTTGGTTAGTCCATGATTAACCCCCGACGGGGCTGATAGCCGCCGTTGGGGTTAGCCTAACCCCGTCAGCGGTTGCAAACCCTGACGGCGGTTGTTCTTAGGTCAACGACATTGATTCACCATTCACCAATTTACTTTTTAATTTTAAGGTATTTCAATATGTCATCGTACAAGCCGGATTCATTGGCATACAAGGCATAATTTCGGGCAGATGCAAACCATTCCAAGGTAGTTGGCCGGTGCTTTTTTACTGCAGACAGCAAATCTTTGGTATTGATGGGCTGAATACTCCCTTTAAGGATCGATTCTCTCAGCTTTTCTTCTACTGCAATATCAATGATGGCAGTTAGGTCAGCGCCGGAATAGTCGGTTGTATTGGCTGCAATTTTTTTCACATCAATATTTTCTGCCGGCTTGTCTGTCAGTAAGGTTTTCAAAATTTCTTCCCTTGTACTTTCTTCCGGAGGAGCTACAAAAATAACCCTGTCGAACCTCCCGGGCCGCCTAAATGCAGGATCCACATTCCAGGGTGCGTTGGTGGCTGCCAAAATCAGCACGCCTTCGTTATCGGCTTCCACGCCATCCAGTTCTGCCAAAAACTGGTTAATCACATGCCGCATGGCAGATTGTTTTAAATCACTTCTGCTGGCTCCCAATGCATCGGCTTCATCAAAAAACAATACGCAGGGTTTATTGCGCCTGGCCATTTCAAAAATATCATGCAGATTTTTTTCACTGTTTCCAATCCACATGTCTAAAATATCATGCAAACCAATGCTTATGAATTTGGCATCTATTTCTCCGGCGGTTGCTTTAGCAATAAAAGTTTTGCCACAACCCGGAGGCCCATACAATAAAATACCACCACCACTTTTTTTTCCAAAAGCTTTAAACAAGTCGGGGTTTTTAAGTGGTTGAATTATTTTGATGGAAATTTCTTCTTTTACTTTTTGCATGCCACCCACATCTTTAAAACGCAGGTTGGGTTTTTCCATAAAATAGCTTTCGTCAATACCAGCATCAAAGTCTCCAAAAAGATCATCAAAATTATCATTGGAAGATGTTCGCAAGCTTTTGTCGATTTCCTCATCCGAAAAATCAGGATATAGCGCCAATAATTGCTGGTACTCTTCAATTGCCAGTGGAATGGAGTTCTCCTGTATCAGGCATTTGATGTACAAAGTTCTGTCGTCTTTGGTAAGTATTCCTTGTA
>JAYTTM010000574.1:0-5546 GCA_043745055.1 Chitinophagaceae bacterium
ATTATATTTGCAATTCTATCAGCCAGGCTACCGTTCCGGCTTAATGCCGGGAAGGAAAGTCCGGACAGCAAAGGGCAACACACCGGTTAATCGCCGGGATTGTTTTGCTGGTGGAAACACCGGCAACAACAATACAGCTAGTGCCACAGAAAATAACTGTCTCGCCGTTGGCGGGATGAGGGTGAAAATGTGAGGTAAGAGCTCACGATCGGGTTAAGTAATTAACAAGATGGGTAAACCTTGTGTGCTGTAATGCCATGTACACCAGCGTCCGAAGGCGGCTCGCCTGATTTTCGGTTTTTCCGGAATGCGTTGGAGGGTAGGCAGCAAGATTGCAACAGTAATGTTGCAGCCAGATAAATGGTAGCCCACGACAGAATCCGGCTTATCGGCTGATAGATTTTTTGCTTTTTGATACAGGGTAACCAGGTTTTTAAACTGATTACCTTTGTTTTTTATAATTCAACGTCTTAACGACTTAACGGCAACTTATTAATTATTTATTTTATCATTATTTTAGCGCAATTTTTTTTATAACCTAGATGGCATGGCATAGTTTTAGCCGTTGATACCCGTCATTTTTATTACTCACCAAATTTTTTTCAATGAAAAAAAGCATTTTTTTAATTACTCTTTTTGTAGCTATCGCAGTTTTTACACAGGCCCAAAATTACAACTCAGCAGTTGGTGTAAGGCTTGGCCCTAACACAGCAAATATTACTGCCGGCTTTACGCTAAAACATTTTATTAATGAGAACACTGCACTAGAAGCAATCATTGGTGTTAACAACGGACTCGGTATTTGCGGCCTATATGAAAAGCATTTTGATATTGAAGCTGTAAAGAATCTTCAATGGCTGGCAGGCTTTGGTGCCTATGTAGCATTTACCGGCAGCAATACAGCTATTGGTGGTGCTGGTATTATTGGCCTCGATTATAAATTTGAAGAAATTCCGCTCAACATTACACTAGATTGGAAACCCGAATTGAACATCATTTCAAAAGTAGGATTTGAATCCTCTGGTATAGGATTGTCAGCAAGGTTTACATTTTAATATCCATTCAGATTTCTATAAAAATTTTTATACCTCCGGGTTACTTCCGTAGCCGGATTTTTTTGTAGAAGCTGGCATAATTTTTTAAAAACCTTATTGGCTAAAGATGTAATTCTATCAGCGGTACTTCTTTTAAAATGAAGAAGAAACATGTATAGATTAAATGAAGAAATAGCAGGGTGGAATAATTGAAATACAGACAAATACAGCGACTGAATCTTTTATTAGATAAAACAGATTGATGAAAAGAAATAGCAGCTTTCTCTTAGCTATATCAATGGCTGTTTCCGCAACGGCACAGGATATTTTTATAAATAAAGATACAGTAGTCAATAAGCTTTGGTCAATAGAACCCTCCACCATCGTGTATTTTGGCAGTAAAGGCCATATCAACGGAAAGCGTACAATCAAATGTAGAATCATTGATGCTGTAATGGGCCAATGGATTTTTGATACCGCTATCATACCCTATCCCGAGGTTACTTATGGGTAAGATTTCAGTGCCAGGTGGTATTGTGGCGGCAGGCAGAAAATGCTTAGACTTTGGAAAAAGGCATCAGATCCAGTTGTCTCGAATGCCGATTTTGGTACTCAATGAGGCGCCTCACTCGGTCCGGTGCCTATCCGTTGATAAGCTTACTATTTTTATACTGCCGGTATTGCAAGTTGCATTTTCCATTGATGTATAAGTTGGTATAGTACTATAACTATTTTATTGCTATTGAGTTACTATTTGCTCAGTAGCTTCCCTTCCATAGCACTATTTGTTCCGTTTCGATTTTGTTGGTATGTAAATAAAGAAATTCTGCTATTCTGATAGTATGTCGGTTTGTCTTTAAACCATCTACCAAAGTGCAAGGCATATAACTTTTTTAATAACAAATGCACTGGATGATGTTGATCAAAAAAAACAATATGGGCGCAAGAGACTCGCTTGTGATTTTTTAATTTTCAAGGAAACCCGGAGCGAAATAAGCTTGTACTCCGGCTGATGGTGTTGAAACAAAGCATAGAGATTAAGGGAATAGTTGGTGTAAATTGTTTGAAGGAGTGTTTGCCAAAACAGGCATAAAAAAAAGGAGGCTATCTTAAAAGACAGCCTCTTTTTTTAGTTTAAGAAGAAATTATTTAGACAATATTATTTCACGGTTGATTATTTCGTCTCCGCTCACAATTTTCAAGAAATAAATTCCGCCGGATAATTTCGCAGCATTTAAGGGTATTTGGTACAAACCACCCTGTTTAACCTGTTTATCATACAACGTAGCGATTTTACGGCTAGTTGAATTATAAAGTTCCACCACAGTACGTAGGTTTGGTTGTACGTTTGTAAGTTCAATAATGGTGTTGGAACTAAAGGGATTAGGGTATGCTTTTGCTGAAAGTTTGCCGGTAACCGGGGTTTGGTTTCTTGTTGAAGAAACTGCGATGCTTGCGGCATAATTGCTAACTTTCGTACAGCATGTGCTGGTACATCCGGCTGCGTTGGTTAACGTAACTGAATAAGTTCCGGCAACCAATACGGTGATACACTCTGTGGTTGCACCATTGCTCCACAAGTATTTAACACAGCCTGCAGGTGCACATAGCTGTGTTGATTTACCGTTGCAAATAATAAAGTTGCCAGTGATGTTGCAAACGGGCAAAGGAATTACTTTAACAGTTTTGGTGCAGGTGCTGGTACATCCTGCAGCGTTGGTTACCGTTAGGGAATAAGTTCCGGCAACCGACACGGTGATACACTGAGTGGTGGCACCATTGCTCCACAAATATTTTAAATATTTAATACAACCGGCAGGTGCACATAGCTTTGTAGATTGCCCTTTGCAGATAGTGCTGTTGCCAGTGATAGTACAAATCGGTAAAGGAATCACTCTAACAGTTTTTGAACAGGTGCTTTTATGTCCGTTGGTATTGGTTATCGTTACGTAATAAGTTCCTGCAACGGACACGTTTATGCACTGCGTAATGGCCCCATTGCTCCACAAATATTTAACACGACCGGCAGGTGCACAAAGCTGAGTGGATTGACCGGGGCAGATGGCACAGTTACCTGTAATGCTACAAACAGGATAAGGAGAAACGGTTACTGCCTGGCTACAGGTACTTATACATCCTGCAGTGTTTGTAACCGTTACACTGTATGTTCCTGCTGCATTTACAGTAATACAATTGGTGGTGGCACCATTGCTCCACAAGTATGATGCAGCTCCGGCAGGCACACATAGTTTTGTTGACTTCCCCGGGCAGATAACACTACTGCCAGTAATGGTACAAACAGGATTAGGAGAAACGGTTACGGCCTGGCTGCAGGTACTTTTACATCCTGCAGTGTTTGTAACCGTTACACTGTATATTCCTGCTGCATTTACGGTGATACAATTGGTGGTGGCAGCATTGCTCCACAAATATGACGCAGCTCCTGCAGGCACACATAGTTTTGTTGACTGCCCCGGGCAGATTACACTTTTACCAGAAATGGTACAAACTGGATTGGGAGAAACGGTTACTATAATATGATTGGAAACAGCATTTCCGCAATTAGCTTTGTTTGTTACAAAGTAATCGCCTGCTACCGATACTGTGATAGTTGGCGTTGTTGCGCCTGTGCTCCATATCCCGTCAATATTACCAGAAAGTAAAACGCTCCCTCCGGTACAAAGGTTTACAGAGCCATTGGCTGATATGTTGGCAGGCATTGCCTGTTGAGCAATGGTTACAATATTGTTTTGAAGAGAAATTGCACCTGCTTGAGAAAGTGCCCTACCATATAGTTTTGCACCATCTAAAATGTTAATTGCACCATTTGCCAGTATAGTACCCTGAAAGATAGAATTTTCGCCGAGATCTACCTGGCCATTTACCTGCCAATACACATTGCACAGTGACGCAGAATTTATCAACTTGACCCTCGAATTTACTGTGCTGGCTAGTGCGCCGTTTATTTTAAAAATAAATAAAGAACTAGGATCACCCTTTCCGTCTAAGATTAGTTCACCATTAATGGTGGAAGCAGCACCCAGGCAATATACATTTGGAAGCAAAGTCTGGCCGCTTCCCAATGTAGTTGATATTACACGCCCACAGGTAGTCTTACTCACGCTGCCGTAAGCAAGTAGTACGTCAGTTGCCGCACTGGCTGATACCGCATCTGCCACATGGCTTTGCCCAATGAGTATACCCGGAGGAAAAGCGTTGTAGGCGCCTACGTTGGTACCTGCATCTCCTGTTACAATTGTAGAAGCGCCGGCTGCGTTAAAGGCTCCAGCAGCAGTAAATAAAGCAAAACCTGAAGCACTTCTCAAGTTGGGGGCTTGTGCAAAAAGGAGGGATGGAAACGAGTATATCATTGCCAAGAATAGGTTGAGAAAAAATCTGTTCATATAATTAATATTTATGTTAAAATAATGTGTGCAAGTTTTAATATTTTATTTTATAAATAATTATATAATCAGATGATTTTCTTACATAGTTTACTGGTTTAACCTTGGAAAAAAAATTTAATCTATATAAGCGCAAACTGTCGCCTGCCTTCCCTATTGTTCAATAAAATAATTCAAATGGTATTGTCAATGACGCAAAAAGAGATAACAGGCTGTTTTGAGTTCTGCAACGTAGAATTTGTTGATTCTACTATATCGGTGGGGTTTTGCCTACACTCCGTTAATTGGGAGCCGTTTTCCGTCAGGAGTTTAACCGTTACTAAGCTTTTCATCTGGAACAATGCTTTTTTACCGTTTGCATTTTCCATTACTTTTTTATTGGCATTCACCAATGCTTTTATGAAAAAAAAACCGCCTTGCTGGTAGGCAGTTGTTGTGTCTTTTGACCAACGACCGAAGTGGACGGCATTATTCCTTCAGCGTAAAAATAACTTCATACAGTACTTAGTTACAACGCTCCGCCTTTTGGCGAAAACACACAATATGGGCTTTATTTACGTGATCGTTTTAAATCCACAACAGGGGCAAAAAATTGTCACCCCGTTGCGGCGGTGGTTTTCGCCAATGAAATCTTTACATAAAAAGCTAATGCCAGCGAATCTCCGAAGTGTAATGCAGCCTGAATTTGCAGGTGCTAATATTTGTGACTATTAAAATAAAATACATTTGTAAAGTGGCTTACAGATAGGTCAGGCACTTTAACTCATCGGGGTTTCACAGAAGAACTTTCAAATATTAGGGTATGTAGTGAAAACCCCGCCGGGCCATGTAGTTAAGTTGAGGATAATAAGGTTGGCTGCAATTAGTGCTATTTTCTACTAAGGTTTCTTAAAAGCAGGCAAACCTCACTACAGGATGGAAGATAAAAATTGACAACCTTATTATTTATTTACCCGCAGCTATTACTTAATTTTTTCTTCGCTTAACTTAATGACATTGCCCGCCAGGACAACAGAAAATACTACTAAAATAGGACTTTCATAATATGATATTCTTTTACTTAAGCATTCTTTGGCTGTTGTTCCCAGCGTTTATCTGGTTATATTTC
>JAYTTM010000575.1:0-1519 GCA_043745055.1 Chitinophagaceae bacterium
GTAAGGCAGGTATATGTAGATGAAAAGGTAGAAGCTTATATTATTGATATCGTTTTTGCAACCCGTTTTCCCGAAAAGCATAACCTGCAAAAACTTAAACCGCTTATTAGTTTTGGTGGTTCACCCAGGGCTAGTATCAATCTGGCATTGGCTGCCAAGGCACATGCCTTTTTAAACAATCGTGGCTACGTAATTCCGGAAGATGTAAGGAGTATCTGTAAAGATGTTTTGCGACACCGTCTCGGATTAACCTACGAGGCGGAGGCAGAAAATGTAAATGTTGAAATGATTATTGAGGAGATATTGAGGGTGGTGAATGTTCCATAAACCCCGCCAAATCTCCCCGCAGGTGAGGCTTACGAGGAGCTCACGAATGTATAGTTCTTCATTAATTTCCGCCTAAAATACTGCCATAATGGTAAAACACTTACGGGTTAATGGTGCTAGCCCCTCTCCCTTGGAGAGGGGTTGGGGTGATGTCATACAGATTATAAAATTGAACCGAAAAGATTTTTAAAAAATAAAATTTGCATCTTGTCCCCAAAAAAAGAAATCATACAACCGGATATTCATTTCAACGCTTCCCCATTTGGAGATACGGATGCTGCTGCAATTATGCGGAAAGTTCGTGAACTGGAAATAAAGAGTAAAAAAATAACTACCCATTTATTTACAGGAGAGTATCATTCTGCTTTTAAAGGAAAAGGAATGAGCTTTAGAGAAGTACGGGAATATTATGCAGGGGATGATGTACGATTTATCGACTGGAATGTAAGCGCCCGCTTTGGACATACATTCACCAAAGTATTTGAAGAAGAAAGGGAATTGACAGTTTTTTTATTGGTGGATGTAAGTACCAGCAATATGTTTGGTACCATTCAAAACCGCAAAAAGGATATGCTTACAGAAATAGCTGCCGTACTTACTTTCAGCGCTATCAGTAACAATGATAAAGTAGGGGTGATATTTTTTAGCAATAAAATTGAACAATATATTGCTCCCAAAAAAGGCCGTAAACATGCCTTGTATATTGTGAGGCAATTGCTTACTGCAAAGCCTACCGGCACAAGCACCAATATGGAGGAAGCAATTCGTTATTTTAATAAGACGATGCAAAACAAAAGCATTGCTTTTTTATTGAGTGATTTTGTAGATGCTTCTTTTGAAAATGATTTAAGGGTAATTGGTGGAAGACACGATGTAATTGGCCTGCGCATCTACGATAAAATGGACATGAGTTTGCCAGATGCAGGATTACTTCAGGTAGAAGATCTGGAGACCGGAAAGATTGCCTGGGTAAACAGCAGTGATGCCATGGTACAATACAATTATAAACAACGGTTTATTCAGCAAAGTGAAATATGTAAAAATTATTTTCTTAAGGCAGGCGCAGACTTGCTGCACATTCGTACAGATGAAGATTATGTAAAAGTGTTACAGCAATTTTTTATTAAGAGAAGTTAAACCCACTAATCCTTTCAAGGGAAATAAATGATGAAGTTGTTGCAAAAAAAAATCA
>JAYTTM010000576.1:0-1519 GCA_043745055.1 Chitinophagaceae bacterium
CCCGTTTCCAGGTTCATGGCAATTACTTCATCCTCGGTACCCAGGTAGTACAAGTGTTCTCCATAAGTATCGGAGAAATCCATCAAAGCATCTTTAGCCTTAAAAGTATACTGCATAATTCCTTTAGTATTAAATGCAGCCAACCCATCTTCTCCCAGTACCATTATCTTATCATTTGAATTAAAAAGATATTGAGCCTTACCTACTTTAGATTCTTTAAGTTTTACTTCAAATGCTTTTTCGCCTGTTGCAGTATTCATGGAATAAAGGCTGTTTTCATCAGCAACAATTAATTTGTTATCGGTAACCAACATATTGGTAATTCTGTCATCAAATTTTTCTGTTTCCCATTTCAGTTTTCCGGTTTCTACGTCAAAAGCTTTTAGGCCAAACGGTCCCTGCCATTTCCATTTGCTGAAAAACCCGCCGCTATCATCTCCCTGTATGTTGGTATAGCCCCCAATTTGTGCAATCAACATGCCGTTGATCAGAGTAAGAGAAGGAATAATAACCTTGCGGCCATCAATAGGCGTTTCCCAAATGAGTTTGCCTGTTTCTATGTCATATTTTTTAAGTGATTTGTCACGCCCTTTTTCAAAACTGGCTAAATAAATATGTTGTTTTGTAAACAACGGTTCGGCTACGGCATTGTATAATTGTGATGAGCCGCCGAGGCCACGATTTAATGAAAGATCAAACTCTACTTCCCATATTTTATTACCATTGCTGAGATCAAAAGCCATTAAGCCATCCATAATGATGAAAGCTTTATTATCCCTTACCAGCAAATCAACCAATACGCTGCTTGAACCTATTCCTTTTTCAACCCCCACCGTTGCCCAATCGAATATTGAAAAGCTTTTTCCGGCAGATCTCTTTATCTCTACCACTCCTTTTATAACAGTATTCCAATTTACTTTTGCTGTATTCAAGTCAATACAAACCAGGTTATTTTTTAACCCGGATCCTATGGCCTTTAAAGAATTTACCTGGTAGGCAAATACCAATAACTGGTTTGTTTTTTTAAGATAAGCATAGCGACCGATTACGCCTTTAATGCCCTCTACAGTTCCTTTTTCCTGACCCGTTTTTTCATCAATAAGTGTGAGCCCGTTTTTTTGTAATACAACATAGCTTTTTGCCTCATGAATAAAAATGAGGTTATTTAAATCAATGTCGTTAAAATGGTAATTACTCCATAATTTATTGCCTGTGTTAAGATCTACACAAAAAAGTTCGTCATTACCTTTTTGCTTGCTGATGAATAGCATGGTTTCTGTTTCTTCCATTATCTGTTGAGACTTTGCTTCTTTTACACCGGCCAAATCCATAAAAGATTTATTCCACAATGGCTTGCCACTGGCTCCGCTTAAAACACTTACTTCCTTTTTTGTAGTGCCAACAACAAATTTCCCATCCGCAGATGTGTACTTCCAGTAGTCGGCATCGTTTTCAAATTTAGTATCCCAGGATACCGGGAAATTTGCCTGGGCAAAAATGGATGTGGCAATAACCATCA
>JAYTTM010000577.1:0-1518 GCA_043745055.1 Chitinophagaceae bacterium
TAGTTTCAAAATTCAGAATTTATTCATATTCGTCAATCACTTTTACATGATTAAATAAAAAATAAAACTAAAGAAAATGAAAAAAATTATGATGATGTCGGCGCTTGCAGTATTCATTGCATTCAGCGCCTGTGCACAAAAACTGAAAGATGCTGATGTGCCTGTTGCTGTTAAAACTTCTTTTGCCAAACAGTATCCCGGTGCTGTTACTAAATGGGAAAAAGAAGATGGTAAATATGAAGCTAATTTTAAAAAAGACGGTAATACAATGTCAGCTATGTTTGCGCCAAACGGTGTTTTTACAGAATCTGAAATTGACATTAAAGTTGCAAACCTGCCAGCTACTGTTTTGGCCTATGTAAAAGCAAATTACAAGGGCAAAACAATTAAAGAAGGCGCTAAAATTACAAAAGCAGATGGTACCGTAAACTATGAAGCCGAAGTAAATGGTATGGATGTAATGTTTGATGCAAATGGTAAATTCATCAAAGAAGTAAAAGATTAAAGGTATAACTTACCGGGGCAGCTATTGTAGCTGCCTTTTTTATTATTCAACTATTTTTTTAAACAATTTTATGAAATACAAATTTATTTTTCTTTCAACCCTGATATTTGCAGCAACCTTTGCCACTGCACAAATAAAAACCGGCTTTCACGTAATTAACACTTTTCATATTGCCAGCCCAGGTGGCTGGGATTATCTGGAATTAGGCCCTGTTAACGACTGGCTATATGTTAGTCATGGTACACAGGTAAATATCCTTAATAAAAAAACGGGTGATTCAGTTGGCGTAATCGAAAATACTACCGGCATTCATGGTATTGCATTTGATGTAGCCAACGGCAAAGGCTATACCAGCAATGGCAGACTAAATAATGTGTATGTATTTGATTTGAAAACAAACAAGGTAATGGCTACAATAGCAACAGGTCAAAATCCGGATGCAATTATGTATGAACCTTTTTCTAAAAAAATTATTACCTGCAATGGCCGCAGCAAAAATTTAAGCATCATCGATCCTATATTAAATAAAACAATCGACAGTGTAGATGTTGGTGGCAAACCAGAGACTGCTGTAAGTGATGGAGCAGGTAAAATTTTTGTAAATAACGAAGATAAAAGTGAAATAGTGGTTGTTGATGCTAAAACATTTAAGGTGCTGAATCATTGGAGTATTGCACCTGGCGAAAGTCCTACAGGCTTAGCATATGACGCCAAAACCAAACGCCTGTTTGCCGGCTGCGAAAAATTGCTGATGGTGATAGATGCAACCAACGGCAAAATAGTAGATAAAATAACCATTGGCGATGGCTGCGATGGTGTAGCTTTTGATCCTGCATCAAAAAATATCTTTACTTCCAATGGCGAAGGAACAATGACGGTAATTCATGAAGAAAGTGCAGATAAATATAGTGTAGTAGAAAATATTGTTACAAAACAAGGTGCAAGAACAATTGCCCTGGACAAAGCGTCAGGCTTGATATATTTGCCTACCGCAGATTTTGAAGCCATGGAAC
>JAYTTM010000578.1:0-1516 GCA_043745055.1 Chitinophagaceae bacterium
CCCTGGTATGTGCAGTGGTTTTTCAGCGATAATAATGCCACCCAATATTACTCTCCGGTGTCTCATACTTTCGCTACTACCGGCGATTTTCAGGTAAAGCTTATTGCATTTAATTACCAGGGTTGCAGCGATACCATCACCACAATGGTACATGTAAAAGCTGGAGCTGGTTTGGTGCCATTTTTTAGTATTGCACCAGATACTGTCTGTGCAAACACTGCTACCACATTTGATGGCAGTGCAACACCTGCTCCAAATAGTATCCGGTGGTTTTTCAGCGATAATAATTCTCTTCAATACAACTCACCCACCAGCCACAGTTTTGTAAACAACGGCACTTACAACCTGTTATTAATTGCTTTGGATGCACTGGGTTGTGCCGATACCACATCAAAATCCATCACCGTAAAATCCGGGCCATTGCTAAGTTTTACGCAGGATAAAATTGATGGCTGTGGCACTCCATTTAATGTAACATTTACCAATACCACTTTCCCCAATACCGATTTAAAATTTACCTGGAATTTTGGTGATGGCTCTTCATTTGTGATTGCAAACGATACCTTGCCTTTGTTGCATAGCTACAATACTTTCGGCAATTTTACGGTTACCGTATCTGCAACCGATACTATTGTTGGTTGCAGTAGTACACCCAAAACGTTTAGCTTTATCCGCAATTATCAACCCGGCGTAAACTTCACTTATGTGCCTCCGGATGGTTGCCGGCCATTGCCAGTGAAATTTACCGGAACAGTAAGCAACCTCATTGTTCCCATTCAATATTATGTTTGGAATTATGGTGATGGAAAAACAGATAGTATAACCGGAACCAATATTGCCAATCATGTTTATACCGCAGGTGGCTCTTTTAATCCGACACTTACCATTGTAACAGCCGAATGTAATTTTACTTCTGTGTCTAAACCTGTAACGGTTATAGACATTTGTGATGATGATGGTGGAGGAGGTGGTGGAGGCGGAGGCGGTGGAGGAGGTGGTGGTGGCGGAGGAGGAGGCGGTGGTTTCGGACTTGGTAAAACCTGTGCAGATAAATACACAGTCGATTTTACAGACACCGTTAGCAATACAATTGTAATAAGCTGGGACTTTGGTGATGGTTCTCCCATTTTAAATACCGGTATCTTAAATCCGGTAACCCATACCTACTCACCGCCACAAAAGGTTTATGTAGTAACTGTAATAAGATTGGATACCCTTACCAACCTGCCGGATACAGGCAGGAAAAGAGTGATTATTATTGATGAGAAAGCCAAATTTGTTCCTGATAAAACGAATATCTGTACCAATGGGCTGGTGAATTTTTCAACTGTTGGGATGGATTCTTCCAAAATAAAAACCTATACCTGGGATTTTGGAGATAGTACCGTAAGACTAAAAATAGATAATGCTGCTAATTTCAACAGCTTTGGTATTTGGCTGAAAGGCAATACCAGCCATACTTATATTGATACAGGCTTGTATTTTGTAAAACTTATTATTGAAGATAAACTGGGTT
>JAYTTM010000579.1:0-5490 GCA_043745055.1 Chitinophagaceae bacterium
TCGGTGTAGCCAAAGCGGGTGAGCACATGACACAAATAAGGTGTTCCTAAAAAACCGGTTGTTAAATGATTTCCATAACTTTTAATATTTTCTACCAGTCGATTGGCTGCCTGTTTTCTCAACGAATCCGGGAACATATCAAAATTTAAAGCCAGTACATAAGCAGTTTGGGTGCCCGAAACCAGGCGACCATTGGGTGTGAGGTATTCTTTTATAAAAGCATCCTTTATTTTTTGTAATAATGCGTTGTAACTTTCTGCATCCGTTGTGTTACCCAATACTTTTGCAGCATTTATCAATAACTGAGTTGAATGAGCATAAAAACATTGAGCAATTAAATATTTATCAGTTACTGCAGCCCTACCATCATTGTCATCATCAGGACGATAAAACAACCAGTCTCCAAAGTGAAAGCCGGTATTCCACAAATCATTGTTAGCGTTTTTCCGGATACTTTCTACATAAGCCTTCATGCTGCTGTACTGGTTTTCCAGTACCCGTTTATCGCCATAAGCCAGGTACATATTCCATGGAATAATGGTAGCTACATCGGCCCAGCCGGTGCTGTTAATGGCAGCACCCAATACATTGGGAATTACAAAGGGCACCACGCCATCCTGCTGATCTGCTGCTACATCTTTCAACCATTTTGAAAAGAAGTTGTGTACATTCATATTGAAAGATGCAGTACGGGAAAACACCTGTGCATCTCCGGTCCAGCCAAGGCGTTCATCCCGTTGGGGACAATCAGTTGGCACATCTAAAAAATTACCCTTTTGCCCCCACTCAATATTATGTTGCAATTGATTGATTAAAGGATTGGATGAAGAGAAACTACCTGTTGGTTTCATATCAGAATACAAGGCCACAGCCGTAAAGTTTTCTGGTTTTATTTGTCCGGGATAACCTTCAATTTTTAAATACCGAAAACCCTGCCAGGTAAAGTGCGGTTCAAAATTTTCTTCTTCTCCACCTTTCAAAATATAGGTATCCTGTGCTTTGGCAGCACGAAGATTATCTGTATAAACGTTACCCTGTTTATCTAAAACTTCGGCATGAGATAAAATTATTTTATCGCCTGCATTACCCTTTACTTTCATCATTACCCAGCCTACCAGATTCTGACCAAAGTCAATTACATTTTCACCTTTGGGTGTTGTGAAAATTTTTACGGGTTTAAATGTTTCTTGTTTTTTTACGGGTTCATTCTGGGTAGCCAATAAAATTTCTTTGGTAAAATCTGCCTCTTTTGCTGCACTCCAATCAGCATCATTAAAGCCTGTTGAGGCCCAGCCTTTTTTTTCTTTTCTGGCATCAATGGTTTCTCCATTATAAATTTCAGCATAGGTAACAGATCCGGTAGATGATTTCCAGCTACCGTCAGAAACAATCATTTCTTTTGAACCATCACTGTAATTGATTTCCATTTGAAAAAGCAAAGCAATATCTTTTCCATATACATTGATGCCGTTTGTAAAACCAATTATGCCGCGGTACCAACCGCTACCCAATGATACACCAATGGCATTACTGCCATTTTTTAAAAGAGAGGTTACATTGTAAGTCTGGTACTGCAATCTTTTTTTATAAGCCGTCCAACCTGGTGTTAAATAAGCATCTCCAACACGCTGGCCATTTATCTGTGCCTCGTACAAACCATGTGCAGTGATGTATGCAATGGCGGAAATAATTTTTTTATTTGCATTAAATTCTTTTCTGAACAAGGGACTTGGGCGCATTACTGAATCTTCTACATAACCCGGCGTTATCCATGTCGCTTTCCAATCTGATTTGTTTAGCAATGCCATTTGAAAAGTTGCAACATCACTCCATGTGGAAGCTTTTCCGCTATTGTCCCACACCCTTACCTGCCAGCTATATTTTTTACCGGATTGTAATGCAGCTCCGGCATACAACACCTGAACAGATTGGTCTGAATTTACTTTACCAGTGCTCCATATTTTTTCTTTATCGGCAGTTACTTTTATTTCATACGCTGTTTGACTGGTATTTCTTTTATCAGTTGATAACTGCCAGCTAAAGCGTGGCTGCGTTTCGTCTATCCCCAATGGATTGGTTAAATTTTCAGTCAATAAATTTTTAACTGTTACCTGTGCAATGCAAAGCAATGTAACCAGTTGAAAAAGCAGCAGGAAAGATATTTTTTTCATACAATCGATTTTAAGGTTTGTTAGTATTTCAACATTTGTTTGTGAGCGTAATATTTTAATTCCATCAGGTTTAAAGGCAAAGGGTTTGTGTTCCAATGCTGGTGCATAACCAGCGCCGCTCCCAATGCAGCAGCTTGTGGTAAAGTTGCTGCAAAAACTTCAATACCTGGAAAAGCTTCAGCCAGCAAATGCATATAAATCGGGTTGCTGCTGAATCCACCATCAACAAAAATTCTTTTTACAAATGAATGCTTCAATACAAGATTGGTGCTGCTGATTTGCTGGTAAATAATATCTGCTATCAACTGATGATAAGCTGCTTCATAAGAAGAAAAATCACCCAGATTTCTTTGTTCAAAAAAAGACATTCCTATCATTGCTGCATGTTCATTTGAAACTTGTTTTTGGGGTACTGGTTTTAATTGATTCAATAGTTCAGGATCACAATGAACGGAGGTAAAATAACCTACTGGTTTATTAAAATAAGTTGCCAGTTTTTTTATCTGCAGCTCATGTTCATTCCCGGCAAATAAACGGGAAGCCTTTACTGGTTTACCCTCGTGAGAAAGATAGCAAAGGCAATCGTTGCTCAATTCATAATTAGACAAAGGGCTATGATTAAAAGGATTTAAACTGATGCACCAGGTACCTGTTGACAATAAAATAAATGGTTCCAAAAAAGAATAAAGGTACGGAACAAGGGCTGCTGAGCTATCATGCAATCCAACACCAACAGGTATACCGGCAGTTGTGTAACCTGCAAATGCTGAACAACTTTTTATTGCAGGAAACTTGTTAATAAGCCCTTCTTCCTTTACCCAGGAATGATACTGTTGTTGCTGAAAATTCCACAGATATGTATGGCAACCAATACTGGTAATATCTGAATTTAATTGTGATGACAGCAAATAACTGAAGTACTGTGGCAGATGCAATGCCCATTTAATTTTTGCAAACTGCTCCGGCTTTTCATGTTTTAATCTGTATAGTTGCAATCCTGAATTTAGGTTGCCTAATGATGGAGAAGCCGTTTGTCTTCCTATCAAACTTTCGCCACCATAATCAGCATAAAAAAATTTCAGCAGCTCTTGCGGAAAGTGTTTTAAATAATTGTACAAAGGCAGTATCAATTTTCCTTCTGCATCAAGATAAACAAAGCTTGCACCATATGCTGAAATATTTACTGCTTTAATGATGAACCTTTCGTCTTGCAACATTTTACCAAAAGATTCATTCACCCACTGTGTCAATTCCATTACATCTTCGCAGGCAAAACCATCTTCATCTGCGGTCTGTTGTAGTTGTGTACTTTGCTCTAATACAAGTTTATATTGTTCATCAAACAACAATAACTTTTTATTGGTTTTACCAATATCGAAAATTGCTATTACAGAAGTTTTGTTCATATTATGAATGGTCACTGATAAATTAATGGTTTTCTATTTTCATTATCGCTTTTCTTAATTGCCCTTTTTCAATTGCCCTACCCTAAAGGGCAGGGATTGAAATAAAAATAAAATCCGGGCTTTAGCCCAAACTATGTTTGGGCTAAAGCCCCTAAATAAATAATCTCTTTTATCCCTGCCCTAAAGGGCAGGGCAATTCAAAGGGCAGGGCAATTCAAACTCACAATCCTGTTGCTATTGTTTTACTTCCTCTTTCATTTATTAACTGCTCTCTCATTTTTTGCTGCCGAAATAATTGCAGCGGATTTAAAGCGCCACCGCTTTGCAACCTTGCTTCTGCAACCAATGATCTTACATCGGTACGAAAAGTATCCTGCAATACTTCCTGTGCTGTAACTACATCATTGCTTTGCTGTGCTTCGGTTAATTTTTTTCTATCAATTATTAAAGCTTGTGCATAAGCAATCATAATGGCTTCCACCGATTGCAATAAATCTTCCAATGGGTCTTTTACATTGTGGCTTGCATCAATCATCCATCCAAGGTCTGTTGCATGATTCATGCCCCTGGCATCCATCCCTTCTACCAATTCATTAAAAATTAAAAAGAGTTGATAAGGCTTTATGCTGCCCACTGTTAAATCATCATCGCCGTATTTACTATCGTTAAAATGAAATCCCGCCAGCTTTTCTTCCATCAATAACAATGAAACAATTTGCTCAATGTTGGCATTGGGCAAATGATGACCGAGATCAACCAATGTTAAAGCTTTAGGTCCCAGTTTATTTGCATACAATAACGATTGCCCCCAGTCGCCAACAGTCATTGAATAAAAGTTAGGTTCAAAAGCTTTGTATTCAACAAACATTTTCCAATCATCTGGCAGGGCTGCATAAATTTCCTGTAAACTTTGCAGCGTATTTTGAAATGCGTTTCTAAAATTTAATTGGCCGGGAAAACAACTGCCATCACTTAACCAAACTGTTAATGCTTTTGAACCTAATTCAACTCCATGTTTTATCACTTCAATATTATGGTGGATGGCTTGTTGGCGAACTGCTTTATTTACATGTTGCAGCGAACCAAACTTATAACTTAGAGCCTGGTTTTTTTGATCCTGAAATGTATTGGAGTTAACTGCATCAAACTGTAACCCATATTGTGCAGCTAAATTTTTTATTGCTGAATAGTTTTCCGGAATATCCCACGGAATATGGAGTGAGATGGCTCCACTCGATTTATTGAGTGCATGCAACAAGCCAACATCTTCTATCTTTTGTTCTAAACTTGCAGGCTCCCCTCCTGCCCCAAAACGGCCAAACCTGGTACCTCCTGTACCAAGTGCCCAACTGGGAATAGCTACATTAAAATCCATCAGTTTTTGTATAACATTCTTACAATCCGGAATGTCTTCAGCAACAAAATTAAACCTACGTTGATGATTGCTTAATAAGCTGTTATTGTGATCGGCTATGGTATTTTTTTCTATCAACATCGCAATCGTTTTTTTATAATTTCCCTGATATATTCAGGGTAAATAAAACACTTCTTTTAAAGATATACTAACCGGCGAATTATCCGGATTGGTTTTCATAATATCACCCATGTATTTCCACCAGCGTTGCATTACAGGATGTTCAGGTAAATCATCCAGTAATTTAACATCTACTGCTTTTAAGAAACCAAACAAACTGCCGGTAGTTTCTTCTAAAAAAATGGAATATTCACTAATGCCAGAATGCTTTAATAATTGTTCCAGTTCGGGCCACAATTCATCATGCCGCTTTTTATATTCCACCTCAAACCCTTTAAGTAACTGCATTTTAAATGCAAGCCGAATACCCCCTAAATTTCCACTGTCTGGCTGAGGGCTTTTTAAGTCTGCTTCTTCAAAATGTTTATTTTCATTCATA
>JAYTTM010000580.1:0-20950 GCA_043745055.1 Chitinophagaceae bacterium
TTGGTGTTACCCTCAATGGTATGAACCAACCCGCCTGCAACCTTTTCTACAATGCCGGTATGGCCCATACCTTTTGAGAATTCCATTATAAAAATATCTCCAGGCTTTACAGCACTTGCACGGCTGGGGAATTTTCTTAATTCAGTTTCGTTCCATTGCTTTAAAACGCTGCCCGTTTTTAGTAATGGGTTTTTTATGTTCAAATCTTTACAGGCGGTATTAACACACCAGTAAACAAATGCCATACACCACGGGTTACCTTTTTTAAGCCCAACGCTTTTTAAATAAATGTCCACTTCCGGCCCGCTGTTACTTCCTTTGGGATGCTCGCTTACACCTTCATGCCCCAGGGCTATTTGCAATGTTTTTTCAGCCAGCATCTATGTCCATTTTTTTAATAAAATAATTATCAGCAAAATCAATAGCAGCGATAAAGCACAGGCAATGATGATAGCGGTATTTCGTGCCGTAACTAATTTTGCGCTAATATCTTTTTGCGTTGCCAGGTCGGTTACATATTTTAATTGTAATGCTGCCTCCGCTTTTACACTTCGTGTATCTAATAAATTTTTTACAACTGTATCGGGCAACTTAACCGGCACTTTTATTTGGCTGCATTCATACGTTGCCTGGTCGAATCCGGTATTCCATGCGTCACTAATTTGCCTGCCGCATTCATCAATATCCTGGTGATATTTTGTTACAAAAACATTGCGCAGGCTATCAATTATTATTTTTTTTAATTCGCCAGGCATAACCGTTGGCGTAACAAAAAATGTATCGGTACCGCCATTGATAATGGTTATAGAGGTGTCGTTTGCACAGGGGTGCAGCTTTGCCCATTCGTTGCCAATCTGCTCAAAGTTCTCGTGATCTTTAAGCAGTTTTTTAGCAGGGTTACAGCCCAACAAAAAACAAACTAATATGGTGGCGTACCACTTCAATTATGCTTTGTTTTTCTGCTCGTTTAAAATATCGGTAAGGGCCAGCAAAATAGACGCTACTATACTTGTGCCAAGCACTTTCCAGTTAATTGGGCCAGCTGTTAAAGCCTGGCTTAAGCCGGTTATAACTGTAATGGCCAAACCAATCAATGTACTTTTGTACGCTCCTAAAATATTTTTCATAATTATTTTTTTAGTTCCTTTCTAATTTTTAGAACATTGTAAATGATACTTGTTATACCCGCCAGCATGGTTACAAAAAAAACAATATCACTTTTTGTGGCAATGGTAAATATGCCGCCCAAAAAAGTTAATGATGTAAGTTTTAAACTTGTGTAATCTATCATCAGGTAAACTTTTTAACTAAGTAGCCTGGCGTAATGCCAGGCTACCGGCTTCATCTATATTGCGGTTGTTACTATCCTTGTGCTATTAAATACACACCTTTCTGATCGTTCCTTCTTACACGGCCACCAGCCATCACTAACACTGAGTTAATATCGCCGTAGTATAAAGGATCGTTTAAGTTTTGGAAAAGTTTTTTATCACCTATTGCAAACGCAACGCTATTTTTTTGCCATGCAAAACTGCAAAGCTTGTCAGTGGCGGTCATTGCAGAACCGAGGGCTTTTGGTACGTTACCAGAAGTTGCCATTGCTATTGCAGAACGTGTCATAATATTAAATCCGTGCAACCTGCCTACTATACCGTTTTCAGCATCGTTAAACCGGCTGAAATCTCTTGAAGCGGTATCGCTTAAACTGCTATAGAAATAATCGTACATGTTATCATCAATCAAAATAAAACGATCTTCTTTTGGCACATTGTCCACATTCATTTTTACCATCAGCTTTGCAAGGTCGGTGTGGTGAAAGGCAAGCCTTGTACCTGTTTGGCCTGTTACGGGTGCCACAGTTGCAGCACCGCTGCCGCCAGTAGTACTAAAAACAATGGCATTGGCAGCCCATTTTAACAGCATATCATCTGCAACGTTTTCGCTCAATACACTCATCAAATCGCCCAGCACACTATCTTGCTTGCTGTAGCTAAGATGAATTTGATCTATATTAGGAATATGTACAGGGTCGCTGGTATATTCATCCAGGCTATACGTTACCTCGGTATCTGTTCGCCTTGAAGCCGTGGCCGGAAAAACAGATCTGTTTTTGCTAATGGCCACTACAGCACCAATTTGCGGTATATGCACAATGCGGCCCTGCAATACATAAGGGCTATCGTCATAAGCGGCTTTTAAAAAGCCATTGTTTTTCCAAAAACGCTCAATAATGTACTTTGCCCAGGTTTCTAAGATAACGCCATATAATGCGCCTGTTGGCAATGGTACAATACAACTTGCAATCACTAAAATTACAAATGGGTATACTGGTGCAGTATCTAATACAAAGCCTAATATTAAGGCAATAAACATCAGCTTTAAAAGGCCGGTAATAAATGTAATGGGTTTCATTATTGTTTTTTTTTCGTTTTTAAAATGGTCTTTCTGTCTTTCCCTTTATCAGTTGCGGTTGCTTATGCTTCTGTATATTCTACACCCAAAGCCTCTTTGTATTTAACTTTAAATGTTTCCATATCCAATTGTTTTAACCTGGCTAATTTGCCATCCTGTTTGTACAATTGTTCGCCACTTAATTTCAGCAAGTCGGCCAGTTCTGCTTTTTCGGCAGTAGATGCACCACCTGCGGCCAACTTACCTGCAATACTTTCGTATGGCTTCATACCGTCTATTAATTCTTTTACTGTGTCAAAATCAGCAGTAGCCAATTTTACAAAACGGTCACGGTCACCGGCCATTAATTTTTTACTATCAATACCACCATCAACCAGGTCAGTAATTTTTTTATCAGTGGCTTCTTTTTTAAGGCGTATAATTTCATCGCCCAGGGTTTTATTTTCACCGGCTAATTGCAAACTGGCGGCAGCACTATTTTTAAATGCCAATAATGCTTCTGTAATTTGTGTATCAGTTGCATTTACATCCAGGCCAAGTGTGGCGCATAAAAGATTTTTATCCATTGTATTTTTTTTGTCTATGAGTGATAGTAAATAATCGTTTACTTCTTTATAAGGCCCGGCGTTGCCGTATAATGCAAGTTTATCACCTGCACTATTTTTTATTGCCAGTGCATTTTTGCAATTGGGTATGTCAACAATGCTGGCTTCGAGTACGCCCCAACCTGTAATGGTTGGGCCATTTTGCCCCTGTAGTTTTAATGCGGCATCATTACTAACTTTTAATGGGTCAATCCAAATGCTGGCACCTTTTAAATAACCGCCTTCCACTTTGCTTTGCACTTTTAATGCAAATGGGTCGGCATCATCAAAATCGGGTTTGGCTAATAATTTATTTCCTTCCACACGTATATCGTACCATTTACCTATTGGCAGCATGGCATCGTTATCGGGTGCATTTAGTAAACCAGGTGTAGCCCTGTTGTGCATTAATAACATTACTGGGTTGGCAACAAAACTGCTCAATTGTGCGCCGCTCATTAAGGCCCTGAAGCCATTCATTACAACGCTGTCATCAATCAAAATAAAATCAATATTCAGTTTCGCCATTTTACTTTTTTCGTATTATGACGTAAAAATGCATACCTTTGAAACGCTTGCCAAACGTGGTTTTTATGGCATTACCCCTTTTGCCGCACCATAGCTTCCTAACTGCCGTACCATTGATTTTACATTGCTTGTAATTGCTGCTAAAATTGATATTTGCTATATAATGAAGAAAGCAAATACTAAAGAAGAACTGGAACGCAAAAAGCGGTTGGCGTACACGCTGTATGTTGATAATGGTTTTGATCAAAAAGTTATTGCCGGTATTACCAGCATCAGCGAGGTAAGCATTAGCAACTGGAAAAAAAAGGATGCCGCCAATGGCCGCAGCTGGGATGATGACCGTATGGAAATGCGGGAGGGTTTTGATAAGGAACGCAAGCGCATTAAACGGCACATCAATTTAATTTTTGATGAAATAGAAAAAAGGAAATCTCCCGACAATGTGGCCACTGCCGCTGAAGGCGATACCATTAATAAATTGTCTGTATCAGCAAAAAATTTGCAGGGCGATATAAGCTATGCACAAAAAAGCGAGGTCGGCAAACAATTCATCAACTACGTGCAGAATGTACACGGGCAGGCAAAAGCAATTGAGTATGTTGAAATGTGGCACGAATACCTAATGTCTACATCATGATTTTAAATAATAAAGCAGCTATTATTGATTGGGAAAAATACCGTGCAAATTTACGGAAGGGCTCACCCATTGATACCACCGAAGCTGCCGATAAAAAGAAAAAAAGAATTAACAATTTAGAGGCCGATCCCGAAGCCTGGAAACGATATTACTTTGCAAAATTTTTTACCTCCGAATCGCCCGACTTTCATAAAAATGCAAGCCGAAGGCTGTTAAACAATTTTGCTAAATACCGCCACTGGTACGAAGTGCGGCATTGGGTGCGTGGGCTTAGTAAAACCACCTCAGCAATGATGGATTTTCTTTACCTGGTTATGACAGGTAAATTAAAAAATATCATCTACACAAGCAGCACCTACGATGCTGCGGAAACCTTTTTAACAAAGTGGCAATGCCAGTTAGATAGTAACGCCAGGTTAATAAACGATTATGGTGTGCAGGAGTTACCAGGCAGTTGGGCGGCTGGCAGTTTTACCACCCGCAAAGGTGTAAAGTTTTTAGCCCTGGGCGCAGGGCAAAGCCCCCGTGGTAATGGTAATGATGAGGTAAGGCCGGATGGTATTATAATGGATGATTTTGATACAGATGAGGAATGTTTGAACCCCGATATTATTAATAAAAAATGGGATTGGTTCGAAAAGGCTTTGTTTTTTACTGTTGATACCGCCAACCCTTATTTAATACTTTGGCTGGGCAATATTATTGCCGAAGATTGCTGCGTTGTACGTGCCGGTAAAATTGCCGATCACTGCGAAATAATAAACATTCGTGATGCATTTGGTAAAAGTGTATGGCCGCAAAAAAACAGTGAGGAAGATATTGATTACCAAATTTCAAAAGTTAGTTATGCATCATCGCAACAGGAGTTTTTTAATAATGCATTAAGGCAGGGGCAAACATTTAAAACACTCACCTGGGGCAAATGCCCGCCTTTAAAATCGTTGCCCTTTTTGGTAAGTTACAGTGACCCTGCAACGTCCAACAATGACCGTCCTTCCGCAAAATCAAAGGCATATAATTCGTGTAAAGTAGTGGTATTAATAGGTTTTCACAATCAAACATTTTATATATACAAAGCCTTTGATGATAACATGAGCAACGATGATTTTATTGATTGCATGTACACCATTGATGCATTGGCGGGTGCTGTGCCGATATATAATTTTATTGAAAACAATACCCTGCAAGACCCATTTTATCAGCAGGTGTTAAAGCCATTGATACACAAAAAAAGGGAGCAACACAAACGTGTTTTTAGTTTACCTGTTATACCCGATGAAAGCCGCAAAGGCGATAAGTGGACACGTATAGAAGCAACCTTGGAACCATTAAACAGAATGGGCCAGCTGGTATTTAATATTGATGAAAAAAACAGCCCGCACATGTTAACAATGGCAAGCCAGTTTTTAACCGGCAGACCAACAAGTAAAACATTAGATGGCCCCGATGCCGTGCAGGGAGGCGTAAAACAAATTGAAAATAAATTATTGCAGCTGCAACCCAGCAACACCACAATGGGCGCACGCAAACACCACTCAAAACGTTTTTAATTATGCCATATTTAGATACTACAGAAATTAATACACACCTGTACGGCGGCGTGACTGCTGAAATAAACAGGGGCGATGCAACCATACTACAGGTTGCCATTAATGCCGCTATTGAAGAATCCAGGGGCTATTTAACGGCCTATGATAATGTTGCCATATTTGCGGCCACCGGTACCGCACGCAACAGCTGGTTACTGTTAATAATAAAAGATATTGCTGTATGGCATTACATACAGCTGGCCAACCCTGCCGTTGATATGGAGTTGCGCAAAGTGCGTTATGAGCAGGCCGTAAAATCATTAGACAAAGTGCAAGCCGGTAAGGTAAACCCTGTATTGCCTTACCCTGCCGCCCCAGCCAACCCTGGCGATGGCACTACCTACATAAAAAGCGGCACCATTGACAAAAGAAATTTAAATTTTTAAAACCGTTTTAACGCAATACAATGGCCGATAAAATAAAAGTAAAAGAAGGTGTACAAAAAAAAGATGGCACACTAACAGAAAGTGGTTTAGTGGTACAAAATATAGTTATACGCCCCGTACAGCGTGGTAAAGAAGATATACAAACATGGCGCAATAAACACCAGCAGGCCGAAATGATTAACGGTAACAGGGTGCAGCTGTACGATTTGTATGATGATGTATTGCTGGATTCATTTTTGCAACGCATGGTAAAAAAACGTGTATTAGGTGTTACAAAACATAAATTAAATTATGTTGATGCAGGCGGCATAGAAATTGAAGAAGCTGATACAATTATTGACAGTTTGCAATTTAGGGAATTGAGGGAAGCTATACAATTACAAAAGGCCTGGGGTATTGCTGTGATTGAATTAATGAACGATAACGGCAAATTGAAAATATTTGATGTACCAAAAAAGCACATAAGGCCGCAGGATGGATTGATTGTAAATGAGCAATACAGCTACGAAGGCATTTATTACCGTGACCCGCCATATAATAAAACCGTTGTTGAAATAGGCCATTATAACGATTTGGGCTACCTGCTGCAAGCCGGTTGCTATGCTATTTATAAGCGTGGTGTAATTGCCGATTGGGCAAACTATGCACAAATATTTGGTATGCCTTTTAGAGAAGCCAGGTATGATGGTTTTAATGAAGTGGTAAGGCTGCAATTGGAAAGATCGCTGGAAGCTGCTGCAAGTGCAGCATGGGCGGTATTGCCAAAGGATGCAGAATTGACCATACACGAAGCCATGAGCGGTGCCAACAGCAACGAACTGTACAACACCTTGCGCACGGCAATGAATGAAGAAATGATGGTACTGATTATTGGGGCCACCGAAACCACCAGTAGCAGCAAAAGCAGTGGTTACGCCCAAAGCGAAACACATAAACAAACGGTTGATGAATTGACAGAGGATGATAAGGCAAAAGAATTGTGCATTTTAAACGAAATTATTTTACCAGTATTGTTAAACCTTGGGTTACTGCCCGCCGGAGGCCAGTTTGCAAACGAAGACCCGATAGACTTAGATACTGCAAAAACAAAAATTGGTATTGCACAGCAGGTAAAACTAATGGGCCTGCCTTTAGATGCTGATGATATTTACGAAATAAGCGGCCTTAAAAAGCCGGACGATTATGATGCACAGGTTGCTAAAATGGAAGCCGATAAAATAGCAGAGCAGCAAAGTAAAATATCGCCACCGACTACCGCACCTGTTAAAAATAAATTGAAACCAAATGCTGGTAAAAAATTAAGCCGCCTGGATGAATTCCGTTTAATGCTTTCCGATTTTTTCGGCCAAGCCCACGAAAGCTAATTGAAAGCATACGTGGGCTGCCAGGGCAAACATACACACAGTTAAGCGCCGATATTACCGGCCTTTATGAAGGCTGCTGTAATGATCATGCGCATGATGGCTATAAACTATCTGCCACTGATATTGATAGCCTGGCAAAAGAATTGGCCGCAATGGTACAGGATATTTGGAAGGCCAAAGGAATGCCCTACAGCGTTAATAAAGAAGTTGCTGCCGCTTTTGCAAAACAATTGTGGAGCGGTGTTAAAGATGGCTATGGCAAAAACACGGTAAGCATTGCATACAATAGCCCCGATGATAAGATGCTGAATAATTTACAAAACAATGTGTACAATTTTTCAGCTGCAAAAAACTACCAACAGTTAAAGGCGCTTACCCAGGCAATGATTGGCGATGATGGAAAATTAAGAAGCTACAGCCAGTTTAAAAATGAAGCCTTTGCCATTAATGATGCACATGTAAACAACTGGTTAAAAACCGAATATGATACTGCTGTTGCCAGCGGGCAAATGGCCAGCAAGTGGGCAGATATACAGGCCAATAAAAAATTGTTGCCATTGTTGCAATTTGATGCGGTAATGGATGCACGTACCAGTGCAATTTGCAGTTCATTAAATGGGGTTGTAAAGCCGGTGGACGACCCGTTTTGGAATATGTATTACCCGCCCAACCATTTTGGTTGCCGAAGCACGGTGCGGCAAAAAAGCGGTGGCGCTCAAACACCCGACCATGCAATTGTACATCCCGAAAAGGTGCCGGAAATGTTTAAAACAAACCTTGCAAAACAGGGGCTTGTTTTTCCACCTGCACACCCTTACTGGATTGGCATACCCGATGAAGTAATACACGATGCCGGTGCCATACAAAACAATGATATAACTAAGTGGGCAAAACAAAATGTAGCCAATAAAATATTTACTGTGGACGGTGTTGGTAAAGTATCTTTTACAAACAGATCAATAAAAGAACTGATACATAAACCGCATCAATTTAAGCTGGCAAAAAATCAAACCGTGTACCGCATAAAGGATATTTTAAAAAATGCAGAACTGGTACAAATAAGCCCCGATGCAAAAGGTAATGAGAATGTTAAGCAGTGGTATTATTTACGGTTTACAATGAATGGAAAGGCATCGTTTGTAAATATCAGGGAAATGCTGGATGGAACAAAAACAGTTTATGCAATTACTGATGCCCTAAAATAAAAATAGATTTAGCGAGTTCACGCTGATATACATGTCAGCGGTTCTATCCAAATCCATTACAAATATACAAAAAAATTAAATGGCAAATGTTTTTCCATTAAAGCAGGTTGAGCAGCATTTTAAAGAAGTGTTGTTGCGTGCCCCTGTATTTCTGGCAAACGATGCTGTTAACTTTTTTTTAGACAGGTTTAAAGAACAGGCATGGCTTGGCGATACCAGGGAGGTTTGGAAGCCCCGCAAAGCCCACACAAAGTGGGGTAAAACGCCACGCAATAACGGCAGGGCCATACTGGTAGATACGGGTAGGTTAAGGCGCAGCATCCGTACCATTAGCGTTTCTTCAATGAGTGCCGTTGTTGGTACCGATGTGCCTTATGCACAGGCTCATAACGAAGGTGTAAGGCTTGGCATAATTCAGTCAGTTAGGTCGCATCAAAGAAGTATTAACAAAACAGGTATTGTAAAACGCACCAGTTTAAAAACCCGCAGCAACATAACCTTTGGAAGAATAACCACCGGAAGTACTGTTGTAAAAGCACATACCAGGCGTATTAATCAAAATATACCACGCAGGCAGTTTATGGGCGAAAGCCCGTATTTAACAAAGCTGCTTACAAGGCACCTAACAGCCGAGTTAATGAAAGGGGTACGATGAAAAGGAATTATTAATTATCAATTATTAATTATCAATTATGAGTTTACTATCACCACAAGCCAACCTATTTCAACTGCTTATTGCAAAGCTAATAACCGATGTACCGGAACTGCGGTACATAGATCAGGATTTGGGGCAACTTGAAAACTACGAAATGCGGCCAGCTGTGGCATGGCCATGCGGATTGATAGATATTGAAGAGTTTAAATATACCGACCAGTTAAACTTTTTGGCGCAGGTGGCAGAGGGCATTATAAGCATTCGCCTGGGCATGGTAAAATATACCGATAGTAACAACCTTACACCTGCCAACATCAGGGAAAATGCATTGCAGTATTACGAGATTGAACACAAAGTATACAAAGCATTGCACGGGTGGAACCCCACCGGCTTTGGCAAACTGCTGCGGCGTGCAAGCGGTACCGAAAGAAGGGAGGATGATATACGTGTGAGGATAGTAAAATTTGCCATTAGCTTTACGGACGATAGCAGCAAAAAAGTAATGACTACGGTTGCACGGCCTGGTGCGGTAGTTGGCAGCAAAGGGTTAGGTAACGGTTGATTTATTGCCAGTTAAAGAAAGGGTATTTTTTTTCAAAATACTTTTTATCGGGGTTGATGGCTTTTAGTTGCCGCAGTAAAGAAGTGTTGTTTTGTACAATATCAATAATGGTGCGTTCGGTTAAAAAAAACTCATCGCCTAAATTATCAAGGCCACGCTGATATTGCACTTCTTTTATTTTAAACCAAAAATAGTGGCGGTGTATCAGCATGAGGTTTCTTTTTTCCAGTAATGCTTCGTTACGGCCCCTGCGGTCTACATTATTAACCGCTACAGTAAGCGGTGTATCAAAAAGAGAAAGGTAATTGGAGCGGTGTCCTCTCGGCATGAGTGCAAGTATAACACAAATTTTTATACTATTGGTTTTTCGGTTTCCACACATAAAAAAAAGGAACGCTTTTGGCGTTCCCCTTTTTGCTTATTCATCTTCAATTCTACTTTAACTGATGCTCGCCGGGCAACAGTTCTTTTAGCAAGTCCAACAAACATACCGTGTCCTGCTCAAAGCCTTTGGGCTTTTCGGGCGTAAGCAAGCAATAACTAATACTCCTTGTAATACTGCCTAATAGTTGAGCGTGTAAAGCTGCTGGGTCACTGGTTTTTAACCTAATTACGAGGGCATCTTCTGTGTACGAAATAATGGACATATTGGGTTGGGTTTATAAGTAAAATAAACTTTTGCTATGTCTTTGAGGGGTATGGTAAATATACAAGCCAAAGCAATAAGTATATAAAAATGATATACACAAAAACGTTAAAATATAACCAATCATTTGCAACGATATTGTTTATAAACGTCATTCCCCATGTTGTTCGTAATTGTGATTTTACCGAATCCTTTTGTAGTTGCAGCCAATACTATCTTGTCATTGATATTAGTAGTAAAATCAATAATTTTACTTGCCCTGTTTGGCAACCCCCAGTAATCTAAAAAGATATCAACCATATCCAGCCATTTGCCACTAATCACAACCGATTGTATAATATCATTACTGTCAAGGACAAATACAATTTTAACCTTCGATGCATCTTTATCTACATACCTGCTTCTTTTAAATACTGTTACCCATGCCCCATTTTTTGTTCCATGCATATCTATGGTATTATTTAATGTATAACAGTCTTCATTTTTAAAAAGCCATTGTATAAAATCTGTGGTTTCGTCTATATAATTTTTTGTAAACATTACCATACGCCCATGTATTTGAGATTTAGCAGTTGAGCGGATTGATAAATTTAATTGCTGCTCACAGGTCAGGCTATCCGTTTGGCATAATACCGGTTTGCAGATTATCAGGAGGAATGTAATAAATAGATATTTTTTCATATTAAAATTTAATTAAAAAAGATTTAAACACCAGCCGAAACTGGCTTACCAATTTAGGCAATTCGTTGTATGTATAATCATTTAATTTTTTGTGGCCATAACCGTAGGTGGTACACCATCCATCTATACGTGCCATGTCAACCGTTTGTGTGTTGGGTAGGTACCAGTGCAGCTGGTGTGCATAGCTTATTATTTTACGGCGCATTTTATTGGCTGCGTCATCATTGTTATTTCCTTGGGTTTTAAGCCATGCAATCATTTCAAGGGCTTCGGCATCGGTAAGGGCTGCACGGCTTTCGCTACGGCCACCGGTAAAGCCCAAAACAAGCGATGCCTTTTGGCTGGTAAGGCCGGTACTTGTAAGCAGGCCGTTTAGTTGTTTATTTAATGCGCTGTTCATCTTTTTAGTTTGTAAAAACTTTATCAATTAAGTCTTTTGCCTGCTGTAAATTGTAACAGGGAAATTCGGGTAAACCGGTAACTATATACATGCCGCAGCTGGCAATAATAGCAAAGCCATTATGATAAAAAATTACAGGCAGCGCAGCGTTACTTATATTCATTTTCCCAGGTTTCGTTTTTTAAATAGTTTTCGGGGTTTAGTTTATTAAAGCCGGTGTCACGCAAATGCCTGTTGTATTTTTTTACACCGTAAAAAGCCTTTACCTGCTGTGCCTTATTTAATTTATCCCAAACAGGCAGGCAGCGTTTGCGGTTTATTTTATTGTCGTACTCTGCCCAAAACATATCAAAGGTTACTTCAAACTCGGCTGGCACAATAACAGTTTCTTTACCAAATGAAGAAGCTAACCCGCTTTCATCAACCGGCGCTGCCTTCTTAAAAAAGTTTATAAGGCTTATACCCATGCTGGTATTGCTTACATCAATTTTTTGCAGTATACCCGCCTCGGTATATATCAACTCAGCTGCGCCGTTAAAATTGGGGTTGGTAATTAAGTAGCGTTTCATTTTTGCAATAATTTCATTTTGCTAAAAAAATCTTTTATCGAACAGTAGTAATCTGCCTTTGTTTTATCCATTTGCATAGCTTCATAAAGATTACCCGTATAACCAAATATTAATGAGCCACCAGAAACAGTTACAGCACTAAGAAATTTCTCGAAATTTGTTGATAGAATATAAACGCTTTTCATTTTAAAATAATTGAAGTAGGTTGCGGCATCATAAAATAAACTTTTCAGGTAATGAGCCTTCAAAATAATGGGTTATAGAAAGGTCGACAGCCAGTTGTAATTCTATTTGTGCGCCTGCACTTTCAAACCAGTTATCTAACATAAATATGGCATCGCATGTTACCAGTGCGGCAATATCTTCCCGCATATAATTTGCCCAACTCTTATCGTGGTTATGCGGCAACTCCATTGGGTTAATAACTTCATGGCTCTGTTTTTCCAACAATATCTTTGCCGCTGTAAATAGTGCGGTGGCTTCTTCAATTGGCAAGCCTGTTATTTTTCCGCTGATGTAAATTTTCATACTGCTTTTTTAAATGATGGATTCATTTTTAATCTTCAATAGTGGTGGACGCTTCCAATAATTCATGCATTCTTCTATCCCTTGCAGCTTTACTACTAAAGTCTTTTTCAAGTGTATGCCATTCGAAGTTTTTTGGGCTCCTCACTTTTATCCTGGGTGTTGGCATATCGTCTTTCCTTATAAGCGTATAGCCTGCTATAATTAGTTTTTTTTGATCGGTTCCGTTCATATTTTTTATTTATCGGTTACTAAATTTTCAAACATCATACATGCAGCATCATTAGCTTTAATTTTTTTGTGGCCATACGATGTGCGCTTTTGCCTTTGCTTACTGCAATATTTTGTATTGTTGTATTGATGCTCATAAAGATGCCTGCAATGCTTACATCGAAGCCCAGGCGTTGGTGCTGTGGGCGCTATCAATGGCGCTGTATCAAATAATGTATTCATCAGTATTTAAAATTTGTCCAGTGTATTATTTGACCGCTCCATTCATCTTGTTTGCCAGGGAAAAACCATTCAAAAAATTGCTCGTCGGTAAGGCCATCATTTTTAATTAGCTTATCAATTTCGCTGTCCGATAAATAATTTCTATTGTCTACAGTAATTTCTATTTCCCAACCGTTAAACGTCATAAACACATCCTGCACACTAATGCACTTTTGTAATTTGGGAATGTTTTTATTGAACTGCTCGTAATGGTTTGTTCTTACACCATGAGCCATTTGTATATCCAGCCCCGCCCGCCACCTAAATCCTGAACGCAGGGTATGTATTTTTAAGCCGTCTATAATTTTAGCAGAAAAGAATGTAGGTTGGCCGTCGTCAAATTTTTTCTTAAATCCAAGTATCATGGTTATCGTTTTTTAATTCCTATTACATTAATTACAATTTTGTCGCCCACTTTTAGTGTGTCGCTGGCAATTAGGTAAGTGCCTTTTACTTCGGTAAAAGTTACCTGGTCGCCGGCAATGGTTTTAATGGTGTACCTGCCGGTTTTGTGCATGGTTTGTACGGTTGTTGTGCAGCTAATAAGCAGCAATAACATGGGTAGTAAACTTTTCATTTGTGTAAGTTTTTTTTGAGTTGATAAAATGTTTTTTCGGGTAAACTGGTAAGGTGCCAGTGGCCGCAATTGTTACAATAGTACTTTCGGCATGGCCGCTTATTTTTTTTTAAATTGTTTAAACGGCTCTTAATATTATACAACCGTTTGTTGGCTTCTTCTTTGGTGAGGGCTGTTTTATTGCAGGCGGTTTCCGGTGGCATGGGTTACTTTTTTATTGTATAAAATGTAGCCTTTGCCTTTCTATTAAATAAACCATATAACCACACTTTAAAAGGGGATGGCAGTTTTCTAAATCCGGCAACATCGCACCAGCGTATATCGGTGGTAGGGTTAAAGCCACGTACTTTTTGTTTGTTGGTAAAGGCTATACGCACATACCTCGTGTTGCCATGCGTAAATATTTTTACAAATTCTGCAGGAGCATACTTTTCGCTATGCACTAATTTTTTGCTGTGGAAAAATCGTCTAATTTTTTTCATTTTTGTTTTTTAAAAGTTCAATTATCTTTTCCAATTTCATATCTAACCCTATAAGGCCGATAAGCAAACAACCTAACATTATCTCTTGCATAATTTTCAATTTTCAATTATCAATTATCAATTATTTCATCCCCACCCAATGTGTACCCGCCACAACTGCTTTATACCTTTTGCCCCAATGCCGCTTTGCACCTTCCTCCCAAATAACATAAGGCATGTTGCCACCAAAGCGGCTGTTACATGGTTTTGCTACAAAGCCCACTACATGTATTTTAATCATGGCATCAAACCGGATGCTTTCGGCAGATGAGCCCCGTGGATTGTTACCCGTTGCATGGCTGTTAATGATGAACATTTTCTTTTTAAATGTTTCTTTCATCATCTGGTAATAGGCGTAATCTTTTTGCGTATACTGCCAGCTGTCGATAACAATTACATTTGCCTGTTTTTTCTTTTTTAAACGCCTGCACAAATCGTCCAAAGGTTCTACATCCAGTATGTGCAGCTTGCCATCTACTTCGTGCATATCTTCCTGTTGGAAGGCGAGAGCGAGGCTATCGCTATCGCCTTCTTCCAAACTATCCAACAGAATTTTTTCAACATGGGTACATAGATACTTTAGGAATTGAACAATAAAACGGGTTTTGCCATTACCACTTTTGCCCCAAATAAAAACCACGGCATTGCTTTGCGGGCATCCTACAAAGTCTTTCCATTTGCCTGCAAATTCTAACCGTTGCCGCTTTTTTGTTATCAGTTCGTTTACACCTATGGCACGGCGTAGTTTTGGTTTTTTAACCGCAGTTACTTCCATTTAAATTTTGCTGTGTGGGTTAAGGTTAATCTTGCAGTACTTCCTGTTTGCTTTCTACAAAAAAGGTTTCATCCTGCACTACTTCAATGTGGGCCTTTTTGCAAATGGTTTCAAAGTTTTCTTCCTCATGGTTGGCAATTAATTTGTCCTTGTCCATTTCATATACCGTGCGTACATAATCGGGAAACTGTTCTTTTAAAATAGCCGTTACCGATTTTCCATTAAAGCCCTTTTCAAATTTTACTTTGGGCATACCGGTTCTAAAACCGATGGTACCATGTACCAGGTCGGCACTTTTCTTTTTGCCCCAGCTTTCTTTTTGCTCGTAGGCAAATGTCTCCAGCACTTTCACCTGTTCATCTTTAACCTCATTTTGTTTATTGAGGTCATCAACATAACGCTCTCTTACTTCCTGTAAGTCCTGGTTCATCTTTGCTTCAATAGATGATACCCTGTTGGCGGCCTGGGCAAATATGCTCATTGCCTGTTCTGCCAGTTCTTTTGATACATTGCTGTATACTTTTTTCTTTTCTCTTGCCATGATGGTTGTTGTTTTTATTGTTTAATTTAATATTGAATGAACATTGTTGAAATGTAGGATGCGCTGGCCTGTTAAGCATTCTGTTAGCGGTGCATTATTATGTTTTGCGTGGAACAATTGTATCAGTACATCCACGCCATCAAAATGAAAACTGTTGGTGCAACTGTCTATAATATTTATAAGCCAGTTATAGTCTGTTTGTGCAGGTGTCATGCGTATTTTTGGTTTATGCTGTTGCAAATTGTTTTTAAAGTGATGTCGGTAAAATTGGCAGGGTTAAATTTTTCATCATTGAAATAAATGTAAAAAGCCAGTGCTGTTTCTGCATCCATTTCGAGCGTGTATTTTTTTTTAAGGTCTAAAAGTTTTACCACACATTTTTTATACAGCCGGTGCAGTATTGCAACCAATAATTTGTCAGTCATATCAATATGCGGTATGGCTAATACCTGCTCCAATTCCATTTCTATTGCCTGTAGCTGCGATTGTGTTAACTGTAATTTCATGGTTCAATGCATATTTTATTTTATCTACCGTTTTGGCTAAGTCATCTTTTACATAGTACATCCGTTCTATTTTATTAACCGCATTAACACTGCTGGTGTGATCACTTCTACGGCAGTCTGTTGCAACTTCTTTATGCGATAACCTTAATACCGTATGCGCTAAATACATGTAACAATGCCTTGCATCTGGCCGTAAACCCGCTTTGCTGTTGCTGATTATTTCTTCCCAACTAAGGTCAAAATGAAGGCTTACCAAATTTGCCAGGGTTGCTTTAAGATGCCACAGTTCGGGTTTTTCCAACTCACGCACAAAGCAGGTGAACCTGTGGCCTGTTTCATTAAAAATTTCATCGGCGGCGGCCTCCAAAATTTTAAATACCACCGGCATTTTTACAATAGATGTTACATTCATAGCGTGGGCTTTTTAGTGATAGATGTATTTTCAAACACCAGGCTGTCAATTTGTAGCTGCTTAGCCAATGTGCTGGGGTCGTGCATGCTTTTAAATATGCCCACAATTACCCGCTGGTCGGGTGGGAAATGAAGGTGAGAAAAGAAGGTAAACCCTTCATCCCTAAGCAGCCATTCGTTGTTCCACCATTGCCAAAATATTTTCGTTTCAATCAATTCGTCTATAAAAGCGGGGCTGTGGGGTATGTAATTTTGCAGAAAGCTGCACCCACAGCGCATTTTAAAGTCTTGGTAATGCTCTGTTGACCATCCTAAAAGGGGCATTATGTACCCCTCTATTCGCTGTTTTTTGGCATCTATTTGGTGTTTATGGTTGCTCATTGTTAGTATTTTTAGGTGTTTTGGTTATTGTTTAAGCTGTTTTAAGTGGTTGGGTAAAGCGCAGGTTCACGGCTTTTTTAAGTATTTGCCTGCTAACCCTGCGCAGGTCGCCTTCGTAATCGTGGTATATTTCGGTAATGTCGTCCTGGCTGGTTACACCCTGGCTTTGGCATATCTCGGCCAGTTCCTTCTTATTGGTTTGCGGCAGGCGAATGAACTTTTTACCCATACGGCTAAACAGTTCTTTAAAGCCCTTCTTATTGAGTTTACGGCCCCTGTCAACCCGTTTTTCAAAGTAGTCGGTACTTAGCAGGGTAATGCCACAAATGCCGTTTAAACGGTTGTAAAACGTGATTAAGAAGTAAAGTACCTGGTCGTTCAATTTATCTACTTCGTCAATGATAAGCAGCGGCTGATACTTCCGGCGCAAAGTGGTAGTAATGCATTCCATCATTTCGGCAACATTGTAGCCGGTATCGGGCTTACCCAATTTTTCCATGATGGCGGTAAGGAATAGCTTTTTGTTCCAGTAATCGTTGCACTCAATGTGGTACACATTGTCACGGTTCATTTCTTCAAAGGCGTGCGATGTAAAAGTTTTGCTGCCGCCAGGGTCGGCCACCATGCTAAACATAGTGCCTTCTTCTTTGGCAATACCAAAGTATAAGAAAAGGGTTTGCACGGCCAGCGTTTCAATCAGGGTTACCTTCTTTTTTTGCCAGCCAATCTGGTTGCCAACGTTCTGCCACATTTCATCACTGATGCTATCCCAATTGCCGGAGCGCATTTGAATGATGGTGGCTTCGCTTACACTTTTAAGGCTGTCAGCTGCCGCCCTTTGGCTTTTAAATTTTGGGATGAATTGCATCAGGTGCAATTGGATTTCTTTTTTTTGTGCTTCTAACATACATTTGATTTTTAGGTTTATTTATAATGCCTGGTGTTTGCGCACCAGGTGTTTTGTTTACATCTGATCTATTGGGTTGTACAATTTTTTTTCTTCCCTTGCAGCTGGCACGTAATAGCTTTCTTCTGCCAGTTGTTTTAACTCTTTGCGTATTGGCACACCGGCCTGCAACAGGGCCTCTACATCAATACCGTTTAGCTGTAATACTTCTTTTCGCTGGTCTGCCTTGCTGGCACTGTATTCAACCTGCCTTAATTTAGTTTCCAGCAGTTTGTTTAAATCGGTACGGCTCCCTGTTGTATAGTCGGCCATATTGCTGGCCATATAATTGGCAGTGGTTGCAATACAACGGAAGTCTTTAAAATTGGTGAGCAGTACACGGTTCATATTGTATTCGTCGTACAACACCCGAACCTTTAAGCCAATGTATTCGCTGATGATAGCATGTGGCAAATCGAAGCTGTATTGCACATTGTTTATCTGTGGTTCGCACCCCCTGTTTGTAATGGCTATGGCTTTGCCTTTTTGGTTGGCCTCGCTACCGAATGCGATTAAAAAATATTCGTCAGTTATCAATTTTTTCCTTTCAACCGGCATGGCATTAAATGCGTTTAACCATTCCTGTTGTTTACTCAATTTGCCTTGTGCCGGTGGCATGTTGCGCAGGCGGTAAAAGAACTGGCTTATCTGTTCCGGTGCTTCATCAACTGTGGGCCGGTTCTTTTTATTCAGTTCCAGCATTTCACGGTTTACGCCATCGTTGCCCGCAGTGATATTGTTGCCGCTGTAATTATTTGCGCCCAGCTTCATACAGGTTTTAAAGAAAGATGTGCTAAAAAATTGTTCAATATATCCACGCCCTTTACTGCCCACCGGTGTATCGTAATAATTGGCAATCATTTGGTAAAACGGTTTGTATTCTTTGCTGCCAAAGCGATCTGCTTTTATTTCGTGGGGCAGGTACCATGCGCCGGTTAAACTGCGGATGTAATACATGGCATTTAAATAAGCCTGGCGAATAAGTGCGTTGGTAATTTCGGGGCCGTAGCTGTAGCCTAGTACCAGGTCGTTAAAGCTGTCAATTACCACAATGGCTTTCATTTTTTTGTAGTGCTTGCTTTGTGTTTTATCCAGTACATCCAGGTAGTACATGTCCATGTGGTTATCATCATGCTCCACCAGGTAAAGCGGGTGCGATGGCCTTTCCCTTTTGCTTTGAATGATGAATTTATCATTGAATGCTGCACGGCCATCACGGTCGCTGATAATGTTAGATTCGTTGCGGCGGCGATAGTTGCCCACGGTTGCTTCAACAATTGTTTTGCGGTTATTTTTTGCGGCCCACTCGTTATACTTCCAGCAAATAAAAGGGTCGGGGTATTGGTTAAAATGGGCAATCATTTCCAGTAAAATACTTTCGGCCACTTCATCGTTTACCTTCTTTGCCTGGGTATTGCCAAAGCGCCAGTCTATTAAACAGCTGTAGCCTTCTTCTTTGTACTGTTTTACTTTATTTATAAGATGATCGTAAGTGTGGGGTAGTGGTGTATCGTTGGCAATGATGATACTTTTTACGCTGTTGTAAAATTGATCTATGCGCAGGTTAAGCTGCTCTTTGATGATGGTTTTTTTAGTAGCCTGGTCGGCTGTAACTTTTATAAGCATGTTTAACCAGCTGGCGGCGGCGGTGTATTTTTCTACATGCTCAATGGGTAGGCTTTTTTCGTTGTAGCGGTAAGCGATGTAAAATTCCTGTGCCTTAAAATCGGTGGTTACAAGTTGCTTAATGGGGTCGTTGCTGATAAACTCATAAGGGTTGCCAAATTTTGCAATCAGTTTTTCTTTGTGGCGTGGCCGAAGCGTTTCATATTCTACCAAAACCATGCGGGCATCGCTTGGGTTTGGTATCATCATCCAAAAAGAACCATTGCGCAGGTTGGCTTTTTTTACACCATCAACCGTCCAACCGGCAGCGATAAAGTCGCCGAATTCGATGTAAAGAGTTTTACTAATAAGTTTCAATGGCTTGATTTTAATATTAAGGAAATGGAACCAGGTCTTTAACTGCATTTACTAAAACCTCGGTACCGTTCATGAAGTCTCTAAAAATATCCTCGTCCTCTCTTGTTCCGGCAACCACTTTGTACACATAATCCTTAGTTACAGCATGTTTTTCTGCCACCTTTTCAACCACTATGGCCTTTAAATTGTCTTTATGCTTTGGTTTTGTCATGTTTCTTGGCGTATATTTGTTTTGTCTTGTATTAGAATACAAATATTGTAAAGAAATTGGACACAACCAAAAATAATGCATAATATATTATACACATAGTGTTAATAAAATGAACTATTTAGCAAAAAACCTATTTTTTTTAAGAAAATATTTTAAGTTTACACAGGCTGAAATGTACGCCCATATTGATGTTACAAGGGTAACTTGGTCAAATTACGAGAATGGAGTAACAGAGCCTGATATAGACAAGTTATTGAACATTTCGAGGCTGTTTAATGTAAGTATTGATGACATTATCTCGGTTGAAATTTCCGAAAATGTCCACCTAATCAAAAAAACAGGGCAAAAAAATAGTACGGAAATTGTCCACCCAAATGTCCACCCAAATGTCCACCCAATGGAAAATAGCATGGTAAATGAGGACGAAGTACCTTACGAAAACGCACTAAAAAGGGAGGTTGATTTGCTAATTTTGAGGCAATTAAACAGCATAGCGGCAGATGTGGCGGAGATTAAAGGAAAGTTGCCACAGTAGGCAATCTAAGCGGCAAACAGGCGGTATTTAAACAGGGCTTAACGGGTAATTAAATAGGGCCCAGCAAATAACAAATTACCAGGGCGCAAAATGAAAGCAAAAGCAAAGCAAATTAAAGCATTTCCAAAATGGGCAAATTTTACCAAAACCGCTTGAAAGTCGCACCAGTTGTGCTTTTTTCGCACATTTTTTTATCCTTAAATTTTACTATCTATGGTTTTGCCCCTCTTAATATTAGCAATGCGTTTTATTGCTCAATGGTTTGTAAAAATGATGGAAAAATACAGTTTCCTAGAAACATCTGCTTTTATTGTTATTGGCATTTTGG
>JAYTTM010000581.1:0-5482 GCA_043745055.1 Chitinophagaceae bacterium
ATTTTGTGCGGCGATTATAATATTGCTCATAACGAAATAGATATTCATGACCCAAAAGGCAATAAAAATTCTTCCGGCTTTTTACCAAAAGAAAGGGAATGGATGACAAATTTTTTGGCCAGTGGCTGGGTTGATACTTTCCGGGAGTTTCACCAAGAGCCTCACCGCTACAGCTGGTGGAGCCAGCGTTTTCCAAGTGTACGGCTCAACAACAAGGGTTGGCGTATTGATTATATAACCGTTACCGAAGCATTAAAAAATCAGTTGAAAGATGCAGATATTTACCCGGATGTAAAACATAGTGATCACTGCCCGGTTTACCTTGAAATAGAAAATTAAAATCATGTTCATCTACAACGTTACAATAAAAGTACAGGGACCCATACATAAACTATGGCTTCAATGGCTAAAAGAAGAGCATGTGCCGGAGGTATTGGCTACGGGGTGCTTTACAAATGCTACTATAGTAAGGTTACTTGAAGTGGATGATAGTGAAGGCCCCACTTATGCAGTACAGTATGTAGCGGAAAGCAAGGCATTGTACAACAGATACATAGAAAATTTTGCTGGTATTTTACGTCAGAAATCATTTGATAAATGGGGTAACCAGTTCATGGGATTCCGGTCTTTAATGCAAGTTATTAACTAAGTGTGCAAAAAAAATATTTTCATTTTGTTAAGAAAAAACGTTTGTATATTAGGCTGTAAACCGCATCTGTATTGAATTTTAGCACAAAAAACCTGAAATCCTTTACCAGAAAGAGTTTCAGCTGATTGCATTTTATTTAAGGCGAATTTTATATTGCCTATATTTTACGCTATCCCTTGTTCCTTGTGCATTTCAGCGTTCTATATGTGCACTTGTGAGTTAAAAAAGTTTTGTTGCAATTAAAAACCTTCTATATTTGTTCTTCTTAATAAAAAAATCAAAAAATAAATTATGAACAAAGCAGAATTGATCACTAAGATTGCTGATGATGCAGGCATTACAAAAACCCAGGCTAATGCTACTTTAGATTCTTTTGTAGCTGCTGTTACAAAAACTTTAAAAGGTAACGGTAAAGTTACTTTGGTAGGTTTTGGTACTTTTTCAGTTTCTAAAAGAGCTGCCCGTAATGGCCGTAACCCACAAACTGGTGCGGTTATTAAAATTAAAGCTAAAAAAGTAGCTAAATTTAAAGCAGGGAAAGAACTAGCTGAGAAGCTGTAAGGATTGCAACCAAATCACTAAAATGCAAGATATATTCTGTATGTCTTGCTTTTTTCAGCTTGTCAAAAACAAATTAAAATATCAATATTATGGGACGTGGAGACATCAAAACAAAGAAAGGAAAGATCACTAAAGGATCATTCGGAAAATCAAGACCAGCTAAACCAGCAAAGAAAGCTGCTGTAGCAAAAAAAGCTGAATAGACTAAAAAATTACAGGTTGATAAGTTGACAGAAAAGCAGTCAACTTATCAACATTAAAAATTTGCATCTGCAACACCCTTGTTGATTAGGTAAGTATTAAAAACAATCTCCGCCTTTCCACTTTTATTTGCACTTGCAGTTGTTTTTTTAGCTTCGCTGCCATCATCAAAATCAAAAGTAACTCCCTTCGGTAATTTGTAATCTTTCGTGTTAAACGTGAAAATAATTTTATCTGGTAAGCCATACCCAATATATTTACCGTAGGCCATTTCCAGTTGGTAACTCCCATTCAATCTTGTTGTAGTCTTCGCTTTCTTAATGATATTATTGGCCGCATCAATGTACAATGTAGATAAAACAACATCTGCATTATCATCAAGTGGCAACAATTTAATTACTCTCAAATCTACTCCTCCAATCTTATCAACACCAGCATCTATGATGGTATAATCATTGCCATTTAATATCGAGCTAAGGTTAATGCTAACAGCGCCTTTGGGCACAAATGAAATACCTTTTTCATTTTTAATTTTTAGTTTATTGGGCTTTTTAAAATAAATTTTTACCTCCGCTTCAGGTACTTTTAAAAACGTTACGTTTGTTTTCATACTGCCGGTGGCTTCATAATCATTCACTTTATCCATGATTGCTTTTACCTTTCTCAATAATGCTGTAGCATCCTGTGCCTGCGATGACATTGATAAAAGAAATAATCCCGTACTAAAAAATAATTGTTTTAAAGTTTTCATATTGTTACTAATTTTCATCTGCATTAAAAGTTTATGATAAAATATCCTTTCTGTTAAAAACTGCAACAGAAGCCCATACAATCACCACAATGTGACCAATTAAAATGAACAGGCTTTTTCGGATGGCAGGCCAGTTTTCCAGGCTTCCTTTTATGGGCACACCATCTGCATTAGTGGCTATATAGAAAAAACCTTTCCAGCCAACCAGGTAAGAAGTGAAAAGAAAAGGCTTTACATTTCTATCAATTATCGGTACGCTGATGTTTGATATGATGGTACAAACAATCACGATACACACAGTAGCAATAATTGGTCCGATAGAATTTTCGGCAAATATTGAAAGGAATAAAGACAAAGCTGCTATCACGGTTAATGCCACTGTTGCATAACCGAATGCTGCAAAATAGCGCCACATAATATCATCTTTGGTTATCTGCATTATTTGTGATTCTTCTCCTTTTACCCTAAAGATTAGCATGTCATCTGCACCAAATACAAGCAGGCTCATAAACAATGCTGTGATGGCCATCCATAATAATAAAAAGATAGTGAAGATGGTAGCAGCCGCAAACTTTACCAATATCAATTGAGTACGGCTGATGGGCTTTGAAATCAACAACCTTAATGTTCCCATATTGGCTTCGCCAGATATAGAATCTGCTGCTATCAATGCTACCAATATTGGCACCTGTATTAACAGTGTGTTTAAAATAATATAACACATGAAATAGCCGTTGATAGCTTTTGATTTATCCAGTTCAAAACTATCCTTTACACTCTGTAATACTAAATCCATGTAGCTTTGGCCATCTGCCTTAAAAGCAAATTGAAATATGGCAACAATTGCAAAAATGGCTGCAAAGGCAATGTAAGTGCGTGGCCGTTTGGAAATTTTAAATAACTCAATTTGTAAAAGGGTCCACATGGCCGTTATTGGTTGTAAGGGATAAAAAATAATTTTCTAAAGAATGACTGGAGTTTATGGAGAGCAACTGAATATTCATTGCCACCAGCTCGTTTATCAATTGCGGTACTAATTCTTTATTCATCATTAACTGCAAGGAATTACCGGGTTGCAAATAAGCTGCCCAGCTTGACGTGGCAAGTTTTTCTTTAGCCGCTTCATTATCAACTGCATCAATATCAATTACCGTATGCGAAGGGTCCAATAATTCGGCAACATTGCCTTCAATTACTTTTTGTCCCTTATGAATGATGATCATTCGGTTGGCTATTACTTCAATTTCACTTAATAAGTGAGATGAGATTAAAATAGTTTTTCCCATTTCTTTACTTAGCTGTATTATCAGGTTGCGTATATCTGCAATACCCTGCGGATCCAGTCCATTTGTAGGTTCATCTAAAATAATCAATGCCGGATTGTGAACGAGTGCAACAGCAATACCGAGGCGCTGTTTCATTCCCTGGCTAAATGTTTTTACTTTATCCTTTGCCCTGTCCGCTAATCCTACCATTTGCAATTGATTCATCAGCAGCCGGCGGCTAACTTTTATTCCACTCATTTTGGCAAAAATGGAAAGGTTATCGTAAGCATTCAGGTATTTGTACAAATCCGGCTTTTCAATTACAGCCCCTATGTTACGCAGAATTTCAGAACGGTGAGTGCCTAGTTTTTTATCAAAAATATTTATCTCCCCAGTTGTTGGTGCTATTAAAGTGAGTAACATTCTTATGGTGGTAGATTTACCTGCGCCATTCTGACCCAAAAAGCCATACACATCGCCTTCGTTTACCGTAAAGGAAAGATCGTTTACTGCCTGTATATCCCCGAACTTTTTAGAGAGATGACTAACTGATATAATTGATGCCATGTAAAATATTATTACTAAAGGTTAAACAGATACGGGAACTTATTGTTCAAAATCTTCAGCTTAAGCTGTAATAAAATAAAAATGGAGACTTCAATTATTATTGCTGACTACCCGGGTTCATATATGCCTGCAATGCCTTTACATACACTTCAAAAGCTTCAATGCCAGCGGGAGAAACTTTACAGATAGTTTGTGGATAGTTATTGTGAAATTGTTTGGTTACCTCTACATACCCCACGTCTTTCAATTTATTAATTTGCACACTCAGGTTACCAGCAGTTGCATTTGTCTTTTCTTTTAAAAAAGTAAACTCTGCTTCCTTAACACTTATTAGGATGCTCATTACGGCTAACCGCAGCTGTGAGTGCAATATTGGATCAAGTTCTTTAAACATTTATTAGCTTTCTTTTTTTGCAGGATATAACTTTTAAAAGCTATTTACAAGTAGCTATTAATTGTTGCGCTATTTCTTTACCCCAGGAAGGATGCAACTCACTGGCTGGTTTAAAAGTAGCATATTTTTCAAGTGCAGTTTCTAATGCAGGCTTAGCTGTTGCACATCCGCCACCAAACTGTTCCGGTGTGTATTTCAATCCCTGACCTTTTAAATAATAAGGGCGTGGATTGGTAGGATCCTGGCTCATAGAAGCCTCCATGCTACTACTGCTTTCTGCTCCATACTCCTGCCACCTGTTCATTGGATCTACCATCATGTGACAGCTGGCAATCATGCTCTTAATACAGGATATTTCCGAATTGTTGGGCGCCAACGAATCGGCTGTTGCAATCAGTGATGCAGCCTTATCTGCAATAGCATCTACCTTGGATTTATCCTGCTCCTTAAAGCCAACGTTTACCTGGCAAAATGCTGCATAATAAAAAGCCAACCATTGATTTTTTTCTGCGGATGCAATGCGTTCAAAACTATTAGCCAACTTCAATAAATCGGCTGGATTTTTAAAACTTGAATCCATTGCAGCAAGATTCTTTTTCATAGCCTGCGTAAATTTTTCACTTTGAGAAAAACTGGTAATAGTAATAAATAAAATGATAGCCGAAAGTAATAACTTTTTCATGTTGATTTTTTTGTTTTATAAAAATGATTAAATAATTTTTTTGATGATGCTGGTGTTATATTAAGAATAAAATGACATTTCGATTTGTGATCCGATAGCTATCGGGTGGTGAACAGTCAATGGTGAAATATTGACCATTCACCATTGCCAATTTACGCTTAACTGAACACTGGTTATAAATTATTATTGATTGCCTCCTGCGTTCTGTCTATTCCAAAACTAAGGAAACAGCCTATAAAAACAAATCGCCTGCTGGGTGGGGTTACCGCCTCTTTTCTTGTGCCGGCATTGTTGTAATTGTAGGTATAAATCTGGTCCTGATTCAATACATTATTTATTCCTAAAACCCATACAGCAAAAGTTTTTTTATCTTTTTTACCAAGGTTGGGCAGATAGTTTACACTAAAACTCA
>JAYTTM010000582.1:0-5482 GCA_043745055.1 Chitinophagaceae bacterium
CCTTCGGAGTACACAACACTTACAGGTTTGCACATTCAACGGCTGTTACTCCAGGCAGGTATTCCACAAAATTGTTTTCAGGCTGTAATCGGCAAAGGCAATGTGGGCGAGCATTTACTGCAATTGCCTTTGGATGGATATTTTTTTACCGGCAGTTATAAAACCGGTAAATACATTGCTGAAAAGGTTGCTGGTAAATTAGTTCCTTGTCAGTTGGAGTTGGGTGGAAAAGATCCTTTGTATGTAATGGATGATGTATCAGATATTGCTAAAACCGCTGCCGATGTGTTGGAAGGAGTAGTGTACAACAATGGACAAAGCTGTTGTGCGGTGGAAAGAGTTTATGTGCAGGAGAATGTGTACGAAGCCTTTGTAAAAACTTATGTGTCGGCTTGTAAAAAATTACAAATAGGTGATCCAATGCAAAAAGGAACAGATATCGGTCCGCTTGCAAGAAAAGAACAACAGGCATTTTTATTGGGGCAGATAAAAGATGCAACTGATAAAGGTGCAACCCTACTTTGCGGAGGTAATATCCCGGAAGGCAACGGTTATTTTATGGAGCCGGCAGTACTGGTAAATGTAAATCATACAATGGCAATAATGAAAGAAGAATCTTTCGGCCCTATCATCGGTATCCAAAAAGTAAAAGATGATGCTGAAGCAATTGCTTTAATGCAGGATACAGAATATGGCCTTACAGCAGCAATCTATTCTGCTAATTATAACAGAGCTGAAACAATAATGCAGCAAATGAACAGCGGCTCGGTATATTGGAATTGTTGCGACAGGGTGAGCGCAACTTTGCCCTGGAGCGGTCGACAACATTCAGGTATAGGCAGCACTTTATCTTACCAGGGTATCCGGGCATTTGTGCATCCCAAAGCTTATCATATAAGAGGCTAAATTGTGATACAAAACCGGATTTAATTTAACCACCGCTTTGCAAAATAAAAATTTACATTTGTCACCGATTGCATCTGAAACCAACAAACCAATATCCGGTAAAAATAATTTACAACTGCGTTATCTTTTGGGTAATTACTTGCTGCTGCGGCAAAGCAATAGCTCAAAACCCTGCCATAAAATGTTTCTTTAATCACCCGGTAAATACAACCATTTCTTCGGGGATGAACGCTGTTTATCTGAATGGATCTTTCCCTGATACAATTGCTGCATATATTAACAGGGCTAAGTTTACTGTTGATATTGCGATGTATAACTACACCAGCACTATCAACAGCAATGTGTATAAAATTGCAGTAGCAGCCAATGCTGCAGCAAACAGAGGCGTAACCATCCGCTGGATACACAATGGTACAAGTGCAACCAATAACTCAGGACTTACTTTGCTAAGTCCTTTAATAAAAACCTTTGCCAGCCCAAATTACAGCAGCTACATCATGCACAATAAATTTATGCTGATAGATGTAAATTCAGCAGACTCAAATGATGCTTTAGTTCAAACAGGTTCTTACAATTGGAGTGATGTACAAACCAGCGGTGATTATAACAATGTAGTAATTATACAAAGCCGCCAAGTGGCGTTGGCCTATTACCAGGAGTTTAATAAAATGTGGGGAGGCTCAGGTGCTAATCCGGTTGCTGGTTCTGCAGTTTTTAGTAGTTTTAAAACAGCCAGTTTCCAAACACAATTTAATGTGAATGGCACTCCGGTAGAAGTTTATTTTAGTCCAAAGGATAGTGTTGGCAAACAGTTGCTCGCCAGTATAAATACTGCCGATTACGATTTATTTTTTGGTATCTACACTTTTACAGATAATACCATAGCCAATCTTATTAAAACAAAATACATCAACGGCCTTTTTGTAAGAGGAATAATGGACAAATTCAGTTTGTCTTATAATGCATATAGCACGTTGCACCCGGTATTAGGCAGTAACCTCCTTATTTATTCAGGCCCGGATTTATATCATGATAAAATCATGTTGATTGATGCACTTAACCCGGCATCCGATCCCACGGTTTTTACCGGGTCTTTTAACTGGACGACGCAGGCACAAACATCCAATGATGAAAATGCTATTGTTATTCATGATGCAGCCATTGCCAATCAATATTACCAATCACTATGTAAAGATTATACGGTTTTAGGTGGTACGCCTTGTGTTTCACCGCCTTGTCAGGGCAGTAATACAACTATCATCTCCAACAAAAGAGGCAATACATATCAATGGCAAATCAATACCGGCAATGGTTTCAGCGATCTTTTCAATAATGCATCCTATAACGGAACCAATACTATTAACCTTACTATTATCAACCCACCATCCAACTGGTACGGTTATCAATTTAAATGTATCGTAGATGGAACTACTTCCAGCGATATTACTCTTTTAAAATTTACAGCCTACTGGAATGGCAGTATTAATACCGGATGGGAAAATACTGCCAACTGGAATTGCGGTACTTTACCCGATGAAAATACCGATGTAATTATTAATAATGGAACACATTATTTTCCTGTAATAAATACATCAACTATCTGCAAAAGCATTCGATTGTCAAAAGGAACGGCTTTAGTTTTGATGAATGGAATTAACCTGCTGTTGAAAGGAAATTAAATGATAGATGAAAAAATACTAATGACTATCCGCAATTCGGTTCAAAGAGGCGTAGCCTCGGTTACTATTGTAATAACGGGTTTCAACCCTTTGATAAAGTAACAGATAATCTTATAAGAACCGTAAGTTAGGCCCATATATAAATGCGGTAAAAATTAGTTAAAAACATGTAGTTGTGTTTAGAGACACAACAATATGAGCCGAGCCTACGGCTCTCAGACAGTTGGTTTCTTAAAGCACAACGGATTAAAATCCGGTGTTACAAAACAGAAATGAGCCTACAGCTCTACAGCTTTCTTTTAATCAAGTTGCTCCTAATTATGTATAGTCATCAAAAATTCATTATAATATTGATATACTTTTAAACATCGTTATTTACAAATTGGAAAGCCTCAATTGATAAATTTATTTTTATTTAAAACAAATTGATATTGCTATTTTAGCCGGATTAAACAAGCAAAGATGTACAAAGCAGTTTTTATAGATATGGATGGCACGCTACTTACAAGCCGCCATAACATTACTGATACAACAAAGCAAACCATACAGCATTTAATTCAAATGGGAATTTTGGTTATTCCAATTTCAGCCAGGCCATTACATGGTATGTTGCCGCTTACTGCACCTGTTTTTGATGTGGAAAAACCGATAGTAAGTTTAAACGGAAGTTACATTTTTCATCAACAGGCCATTATTCATGAGATAAAAGTTTCATTGCCCCAAGCAATTGAATTACACAACATCATTTCCAAAAAGCCGGTATCCACTATGTATTACAGCCAAATGGACTGGTATGCATCAGAACATACTGACGCTATAAAAAAAGAACAACGCATAACATCTGTGCCCATCATCATACAGCCTTTTGATAAAACGGCATCAATATGGGAAAAACAACAAGCTGGTCCTAATAAAATACTAATTACCGGAAATGAAGCGGAAATTCTTGCAATTGAAAAGGAGTTGCTAGCACAATACCAAAACGAATTAAACATATACAAATCGCAACCACGTTACCTGGAAGTAATGCACCAGCAGGCTTCTAAAACAAATGCCATCAAATTATTAATGGCAAAATACGGAATACAGCAGGATGAAATAATTGCAATTGGTGATAACTACAATGATAAAAGCATGATTGAATTTGCAGGCATGGGCGTAGCTATGGGCAATGCGCCGGATGAAATAAAAAAGCTGGCAAATTATATTACCGATACAAACAATAATGAAGGAGTGGCAAAGGCTTTAAAAAAGTTTTTTTTATAACCAGTCATCCTGTTATTGCTGCAAATTCATTTTGCCTCAGTTAAGGTAACTGTTGTTTTCTTCATTTACCAGCTCTACATTACTAAAATCTTTTACAACATTATACAAGGTATCCCTTTCAACCGGTGACCGTTTTACCTGTTTTATCAATGTTACTAATTGCTGGGTGGTCATTGTTGGAGATTGTTCTTCGCTGCCTGCCATACTGTAAATTTTTGTAGAATCGTCGATGGTGCCATCAATATCATTTACACCAAATGACAAACTCAACTGAGCATTTTCTCTACCCAGCATTGGCCAATACGCCTTTAGGTGAGGAAAATTATCAAGATATATTCTGGCAATTGCATACAACCGCATATCTTCTGTGGTGGTAGATTCGGTTACATAACTCATATCATTATCCTGGTTGCGAAATTTTAAAGGAATAAACGTGTTAAAGCCACCGGTTTTATCCTGCAGTTCCCGCAGGCGCCTCATGTGATCTATACGATGTTTGTATTGTTCAATATGCCCGTACAGCATTGTTGCATTGCTGTGCATACCCAATTGGTGCGCTACTTTATGTATGTGTAACCAACCATTGGCATCTACTTTATCAGCAGATATTTGTTCTCTAATTTCAGGTGCAAATATTTCCGCACCACCACCAGGCAAACTATCCAAACCTGCATCATGCAACTGTTTCATTCCTTCCTCTACAGTTAATTTTGCCTTACGAAACATATAATCAAGTTCAACCGCAGTAAATGCTTTTACATGCAAACCGGGCCGGTGATTTTTAATTTTTTGCATCAGCTCTATAAAATAAGCCATGTTCATTTTTGGATGCACACCGCCTACAATATGTACTTCTGTTATTGGCTTACCGTCGTAGGATTTTACAATGTCAAGCATCTGATCAATACTTAGTTCCCATCCTTCTTCCTTATTGGCGTACAAACGGGAGTAGGAACAAAATTTACAACTGAACACACAAACATTGGTAGGCTCTATATGGAAATTTCGATTAAAATAAGTAGTGTCTCCATGCTTGCGCTCTCTGATGAAATTGGCCAATGCACCTACAAAAGGCAGGCTTCCTTTTTCAAAAAGCAGTATCCCTTCCTCATCTGTAATACGCTGCTCTAAAAGTACCTTTTCTGCAATTCGTTTTAAATCTTTATCGGTAGTAAATTCTATAATCGTATTAATAGCCGTATTCATGTTGCTGTTTTTTACAAAGTTAACCTGATGTGTTAGTTAAAACAAAAGGGGGGGCTTATTGTTGGCAGCCTTTTAATTTTTTAAGATTTAGCAATTATGTGGTGTTTCCTCCGTGGCAGGTGTCCACACATAATACTGCTTGCTTTTAAACATCTCCCTAATATGCAAGCAACTTGCCACATCGGGTGTATTTTATTGGGCAACATCCCGTCATTTCACTTAGGTTATTTTCAACATTTTCAGTTACAGCCTTAATATTGGAGCAGGTATTTGGGGTTATCGCCCCTGGAGTGCGGATGTAGCAAGCATTGTAGCAAAAATTAAACCGCCCATTTGTTTTACTGATTTTAACCATTCAAATTAAAAAAACCGGCTGTTGCTATACAGCCGGCTTTTTAATTATGTAAAAAGGCGCTTTAGGAACA
>JAYTTM010000583.1:0-5467 GCA_043745055.1 Chitinophagaceae bacterium
CAACCGCCACCAGGTAATAAAAACCACCATCGATGGCAGGGTGTTATTAACCCTTGATTATCCCAAAGAAACCGGCATGTACACAAAGCCGGATGAATACATACCCACCGAAACAGCCATTGCGGCTAATGGTGATATTTATGTAGCAGATGGTTATGGAAAAGATTTTATTATTCAATACGATCTCAATGGAAAATACATTCGTCATTTTGGCGGCAGAGGCACAGAGGATAAGCATTTGCTGAATGCACACGGCGTTTGTATAGATACAAGGAATAATAAAAATCCAACCCTTATTGTTTGCTCAAGACAGCAAAATGCTTTTAAGCGTTTTAGCATGGATGGCGTTTATCTGGAAACCATTTCATTGCCTGGCGCATGGGTATGCCGTCCCGTAATTAAAGGCGACTATTTATATGCAGCAGTTTTACAATCCAACAATAACCAGTGGAAACAATCCGGCTTTGTTACCATCTTAGATGTAAATAATAAAATAGTTTCCAATCTTGCCGGTACCCAGCCTGTTTATAAAGGCAATGTACCTGATGAAATGTTTCAGTCAGATAAAGTATTTCAATATCCGCATGATGTATGTATTGACGATGAAGAAAATATGTATGTAGCACAGTGGAATTCCGGCAAAACTTATCCGTATAAATTAGAGCCTGTAAAATAAGTTACAACACCCGAACACAGAAAGCTTTAAGCCCTGTTACATGATTGTTTTTTTAATTTAATTTTTTATTCTATAAAACTATTTATGATTAGCTGGAAAAACATTATTTATAACCTTGCATTTGCATTAAACTGCCTGTTGGTTTTTCTGTTAATTTTTGGTGATAAAATATATGTGCCGGCTTTGCTAAAAGTAGCCGGCAGAATGCATCCGATGGTATTGCATTTCCCCATTGTATTGCTGATAATTGCTTTGTTATGGGAAACAATCACCGCCAAAAAAAATGATACCGATTTAATAGAAGCAGGCAACTGGATATTATTACTGGCCTCCTTTACAGCCGTTAGTGCGGCCTTGATGGGCTTTTTTCTTTCCAGGGAATCAGGCTACGATACAGACGCTATTTTTCTTCACAAATGGACAGGATTGGCAATTTCATTATTGGCATTGTGCTGGTATACATTTAAAGATGTTATACGGGAGAAACGCCTGGTAACTATTTCAATTGGTGCTTTGGGTGTTGCAGGAATAATAATGGCTGGTCACCAGGGTGCAATCATTACACATGGCGATAATTTTTTATTTGCACCCATTACCGCCGATCAATTAAAGCCATCAGTTTTATTCGAAGACGCTATAGCATATACTCATTTAATAAAGCCCATTTTAGAAGCCAAATGTATCTCTTGCCACAACAGCAGCAAAGCCAAAGGAGAGCTGGTAATGGAAACGCCGGAACTGTTATTAAAAGGAGGGAAGAAAGGTAAGTTATGGGATACTACAGTTGTTGGCTTTGGTTTAATGATGCAACGGGTTCATTTGCCCATGGATGAAAAAATGCACATGCCACCGAGAGGTAAAGTACAATTGACCGACGAAGAAATAAAAGCTTTGTACTACTGGATAAAAGGCGGATCAAATTTTACTGCTAAAATTACAGACCTCCCATCAACAGATACTTTACGAACTGTAGCAGCTTCTTTTTTCAAAACAATTGAAGGCGATACCTATGCCTTTGAACCCGCCAAAGAATCAGTCGTTAAAAAGTTAAACAACGATTACCGGGTGGTGGCTCCGCTGGCGAAAGGTTCACCTGCATTAGGTGTGGAGTTTTTTGGAGCATCTTTTTATAAGGCAGAACAATTGAAAGAGTTGCAGGCAATAGCAGAACAGGTTGTAAGCTTAACCCTTAATAAAATGCCGGTAAAAGATGATGACATTAAATACATTGTTTCACTAAAAAATCTGCGTAAACTCAATCTTGCTTTTACACAAATATCGGGTGCGGCACTTGCACAGTTAAAAGACCTGAAAGAGCTGCAACAATTATCGCTGGCAGGTACTGCGGCGAAGGCTGCGGATCTTACTGTGCTAAAAAATCTCCCTAAATTAACCTCTTTGTATATTTGGAATACTTCCATTAATAACAATGATATTGTTGCAATAAAAAAGCAATTTCCTAAAATAACTATCGGCACAGGCTTTAGAGGTGATACAGTTATTGTAAAATTGAACAGCCCGATAATACTGGGAGATGGACAAATTTTTACAGCTGCCACTGGCGTAAAATTGAAACACTATATAAAAGGAGCAACGCTTAGATATACACTGGATGGAACAGAGCCTGACAGTTTAAATTCGCAGGTTTATAAAGACAGTATTATCATAACAAAAACATCCCTTTTAAAAACAAAAGCATTTTTAAAGGGATGGGGTAGCAGTGAATCGGCATCAAAAAATTATTTTAAAACAGGCTTCCTGGCAGATTCTGTAAAATTAATTACACAGCCCGATATTGCTTACAAAGGAATGGGTGGCAGCACATTGTCAAATGGAGAAAAGGGCGACCTTAATTTTAGAAGTGGAAAATGGATAGGCTATAAAGGAAAGAACCTGGAGGCTATATTGTATTTTAAAAAGCTTATGTTGGTTTCTTCTGTTACCTTTAGCTCGGTCGTTGACATCGGTTCTTATATTATGCCTGCTGCTGGTCTGGAAGTTTGGGGTGGAACGAGTATCAATAATTTGGTATTGCTTAAAAAAATTAATCCTGCTCAACCAGCAGGTTTGCAAATACCCTCCCTCGCTGCTTTTGAATGTGCTTTTAAACCAAGGCAAATAACGGTACTTAAAATTGTGGCAAAGCCTGTTATGAAATTACCGGATTGGCATCCCGGCAAAGGACAAAAAGGATGGGTATTTATCGACGAGCTGTTTTTAAATTAATTTAAACAACTATCATTTAGAACTAAAATAGCAACATGAAAAATTTCATTACATTTTGTATAATAATCATTGGCCTAGTTTCCTGTGCCGGATCTAAAAAAATGAGTAATGATGGTTGGGTTTCGTTATTTGATGGCCAATCAATCAGTAACTGGAAAGTGGGTGAAAATGCCCAATCTTTTAGAGTGGAAGATGGCATGATAGTAGTTAATGGAAATGTCGCTCATTTGTTTTATGATGGGGATATACAAAGCCATTCGTTTAAAAATTTTGAATTCAAGGCAGATGTAATGACCATGAAGGGCGCAAATTCCGGTATTTATTTCCATACCCAGTTTCAACAAAGTTCCTGGCCGCAAAAGGGCTACGAAGTTCAGGTGAATAATTCTCAAAGTGACTGGCGCCGAACTGGTAGTTTATATGGCATACAGGATGTGAAGGAAGTGTATGTAAAAGATAGCACCTGGTTTACAGAATCTATAATTGTTATTGGCAAGAGAATTATCACCCGTATAAATGATAAAATGGTAGTTGATTATTCCGAACCGGATAAAGTAAAAAGAGAAGCCGGAAATGAAGGACGGGTAATTTCTAAAGGTACATTTGCCTTGCAGGGCCACGACCCCAACAGTAAAGTATATTTTAAAAATATTATGGTAAAAGTATTAGCAGATTAAGTAATTATAAAAATGGAAAAATGAATAACAATGATATGCAGGTAATAGTAAATACAATATTCGTGGCAATAGAAAAATTAATTCCTGTTTACATGCAGGTGCCGGAAGACAAAAATATTTCAAACGGAAATGTTGCAGTATGTATAATTGATGAGGATGGAACTGTATTTGGGAGAATGTTTGGAACAAATAAGCCAAGATTAAGACAGTCATATAAAGTGGCATGGACAAAAGCAAGTCAGGTATGGCTAACAGGCGTTAAAACCGGCGAATACGAAAGGATGGTATTTAATAAAGAAGTAGAAGAAAATGGAAATGGCATAGAAGCACCTGATTTAATTGGATGGGAAGGCGGGCAACCACTTACCATGAAAAACGGAAAAAAAATATCTGTGGGATTTAGCGGTTTCAGAGGAGTTACCGATATTGAAATTATGGTAAGGGCACTTGCTGAAGCAGACCAGGGTTAATAATTTACCAATTGATTTTTAAAATCAATTTATGAAATTGAAAAAATATTTTTCTTAATTACACTTTAATTCAAACAAACAACATGACTTACATTCCTTCTGATGACAGGTACACAAAAATGACCTATAATCGCTGCGGAAAAAGCGGCTTATTATTACCGGCACTTTCACTTGGCCTCTGGCACAACTTTGGCGATATTGATAATTTTGAAAATGCCCGCAATATTTTACAGGTGGCATTTAACAATGGCATTACGCATTTCGATCTTGCCAATAATTATGGACCACCGGCAGGTTCTGCTGAAGAAAACTTTGGTAAAATATTTAAACAAGATTTTGCTCCGTACCGGGATGAATTGGTTATTTCAACCAAGGCAGGATGGGGCATGTGGCCCGGGCCTTATGGCGATTTGGGCTCTAAAAAGTACCTGGTTGCAAGCCTGGATCAGAGTTTAAAGCGCATGGGGCTTGAGTATGTTGATATATTTTACCATCACCGCCCAGACCCAAATACACCATTAGAAGAAACGATGGGCACGCTTGATTTAATGGTGCGCCAGGGAAAGTGCCTTTATGTAGGAATATCCAGCTACCAGCCGGAGGAGGCTGCTAAAGCGATTAAAATTTTAAAAGAATTGGGAACGCCTTGTTTAATTCATCAACCAAAATATTCCATGTTCGATCGTTGGGTAGAGGATGGTTTATTGGATGTGTTGGAAGAAAATGGGGTTGGATGCATTCCCTTTTCTCCATTGGCGCAAGGTATGTTAACCAATAAATATTTAATGGGTATTCCGGAAGGTTCCAGAGCTGCAAGCCATCGGGGCAACGGCGCCATTGATGAAGACCAGGTATCTGAGGAGAAAATTAATAAAGTTCGTCAATTAAATCTGGTGGCAGAAGCAAGAGGACAAGGGCTGGCGCAAATGGCACTTGCCTGGATATTAAAAGACAAGCGTATCACTACAGTTTTGATTGGTGCAAGTAAGCCTGAACAGGTATTGGATTCTATTCGTTGTCTTGAAAATTGTTCATTTACTGATGAAGAACTTTCGAAAATAAATTCAATACTAAAATAAAACCTGTGGTAATAATGCCAGTTGCAGGCGTAACAATCCATGTAAAAGAATTAAATAAGATAACAACAGCCTTTAACAGCACGGACAAAATGCCCGTGCTGTTTTTAGGTCATGGCAGCCCAATGAATGCCATTGAAGAAAATGAATTTGTAGCAGGATTTAAGGAAGTGGAGAAAACAATATCCAAACCCAATGCCATTCTCTGTATATCTGCTCATTGGGAAACCAACGGCACATTTGTAACAGCAATGGAAAAGCCGCAAACCATTCATGATTTTGGCGGATTTCCACAAGCTTTGTTTGATGTACAATACCCGGCACCCGGCAATCCGGAACTTG
>JAYTTM010000584.1:0-1500 GCA_043745055.1 Chitinophagaceae bacterium
ATGTTACTTACGTTGTGCAGCAAGCCACTATCCCGTATATAAATTTTAGGAGCTTTTACCAAACGCTTCAGCGTATTTATATGAAAGGGTTGCAGGCGGTGAACCAGATACGCCCCTTGTAAATAATCTATATAGCGTGTTACTGTGGGAGCTGTTACACCAATGCTTCTTGCAATAGTCTCTGCATTCCACAACTGACCGTGGGTATGTGCCAGCATACTTAATAACCTGGCGGTAATGTTTGCTGTAAATTCTACACCAAACAAAATACTTAAATCTCTTTCTACATAGCTGCGGATAAATCCGCTTAGCCATTCTGTAGAAGAAGCTTCGCTGCGACTTAATAAAGATGGCGGAAAACCGCCTCTTAGCCAGTGCTTATTTTTATCAATAGTAGCAGGCAGTTCCTGTAAGTTCAATGGTGATAATTCCCGGTAAGCTATTCTTCCTGCTAATGATTCACTTACGCCTTTTACCAATTGTGGCGATGCACTGCCAAGTAAAATAAAACGGCCATTTTTTCTATCTGCGTCTATTACCGAACGGAGTACAGCAAATAATTTTGGCATTACCTGCACCTCATCAATGATAACGCAGCGGTTACTGTTGTCTGTAAGAAATGTGAAAGGATCGCTGAGGCGGCGGCGGTCCAACGGGTTTTCAAGATCTAAATAGAGTGCAGGTTTTTTAAATGTGGCTGCAATGGTTTTTGCTAAAGTGGTTTTACCTACCTGCCGTGGACCAAGTATGCAAACTGCCGGAAAAGATTTTAACAGCTTTGTTATTTCTGCCTGTAATATACGTTGTATCATACCGCTAAGGTATAAAATCATCCTTGTAAATCAAAAGTGATACTTTTGATTTACAAGGATGATTATTTTAGTTTATGAAGATGATTATATATAAAATCCTTAAGTTTCACGCTACTAAACCTTCATTGGTTTTGTAGGTTTAGATATGCGGTACTATAACGATTCATTTTTAAATCTTCAATACTTTTGGTAGCAGCCTTTGCTTAGGATGGTGCGTTGTTAAGCTTTTATACCTTTGTTACTTTATGATGCACAAAAAAAAGCTGAGAATAACCTCAGCTTTTTTTAAATAATATTTTTTAAAAGTAGCTCTTTACAAGCTCATCATTTCTTTAAACTTTACTGCCTGTCGCCGGCTTACTTCTACTTTTTCGCCACCTTGTATATCCAGTAAAAGACCTCCGTTAAAGTAAGGTTCAATTTTTTCAATCATACGCATGTTTACAATATGCTTTCTGTTGGCTCTGAAAAACACTCTTTCATCCAGTCTTTCTTCCAGCGCATTCAGCGACTTTAATATCAATGGCTTATTCCCTGCAAAAAATACTTTGGCATAGTTTCCTACACTTTCAAACAATCTAACTTCCGATAATTTTACAAACCAGCAACGTTCCCCGTCCTTAACAAAAACCTGATCGTTTTCGCCCAGCATTCCTCTGTTGATGAATTGTTGTGAGGCTTGCTCTTT
>JAYTTM010000585.1:0-5456 GCA_043745055.1 Chitinophagaceae bacterium
TAAACTTCTTCAATTTCAAAATCAGAATTTCCAGGACCAGGTCAGGCTTGAAAAGGAAGCACAGCAAAGTGTTGCTGTCAAAAACAAGATCAGGACCACTGCCATGTTAGTTGGGTTAGGCTTATTATCAATTCTTGCTGTGGTATTCTACCGTAACAACCGCCAAAAACAAAAAGCAAATAAAGTTTTAGAATCAACCCTGGCCAATCTAAAATCTACCCAATCTCAACTCATCCAATCAGAAAAAATGGCCAGCCTCGGCGAACTCACCGCTGGCATTGCACATGAAATACAAAACCCATTAAACTTTGTTAATAATTTTAGTGAAGTAAATGCAGAGTTGATAGCGGAATTGGTTGAAGAGGTTGATAAAGGAAACTTAGCCGAAGTAAAAATTATTGCTAAGGATATAAAAGAGAATGAGGAGAAAATAACCCACCATGGTAAACGGGCTGATGCCATTGTAAAAGGGATGCTCCAACACAGCCGCAGTAGCAGCGCTGTAAAAGAGCCCACAGATATTAATGCTTTATGTGATGAATATTTAAGATTGAGTTTTCATGGCTTACGCTCAAAAGATAAATTATTTAATGCAACAATGAAAACAGATTTTGATGATTCAATTGGAGACATCAACATCATTCCGCAGGATATTGGACGAGTGATTTTGAATTTATTGACGAATGCTTTTTATGCAGTCGACGAAAAGAAAAAGCTAAGCGGTAACGGATACGAGCCGACAGTGACCGTTAGCACAAGCCGCTCCCCTCTCCCTCGGAGAGGGGCTGGGGGTGAGGTCATAATTAAAGTAACCGATAACGGCAACGGCATCCCACAAAAAATAGTAGATAAAATCTTTCAACCATTCTTTACCACTAAACCAACAGGACAAGGAACAGGCCTGGGTTTGAGCCTTAGCTATGACATTGTAAAAGCACATGGCGGGGAGTTGAAGGTAGAGACAAGGGAAGGAGAAGAAACAACATTTATCATAACACTTTTAAGTCAGAATAATGAAACAGATTAAAAATTATTTATTCACCCTGTTTATCCTGTTTAATTACCCGGTTGCGTCATTCGCACAAAATGACACAATTCGTTTGAATAATTTTTGTCAGTTGGCATTAAAATATTCTGAAGTTAATAGAGACAGCGCTATTTATTATGCTGATATTGCTTTTTCAATTGCAGAAAAACTACATCAAAAATTTTACCAGGCAAGTATCCTGAGTGACCTCGGCTATACATTGTTGAGTAACGGAGACTACGGAAATGCACTTACTAAATTACTTATTGCCAATAAATTAATTGAAGACAAAAATATTGCGAAAGATGTTATAATCACGCCATTTTTTAATAAGTATTTTACCAGCAACGATCCAAAAATAAACAGGATAATATTATTAGGCTATATCAAAAACAGCCTGGCTATGTTGTATGGCCGCACGGACAATTTTGATAAACAACTATCCGAACTAAAAGAAGCAAAAAACATAATCGAAACAGAAACTACTGATTTGAATTTAAGATGGACTATCAATAATAATATTGCGAACGCCTATTTAAATATGGGCAAACTCGACTCTGCGCTTTTCTTTCAGCAAATTGTTTTGCCAATTGAAAGTAAAATTGAAAATAAAAACTATGGCGGAGCATCCAATAAAGCTATTGGTGATATTCTTTTTAGAAAAGGAAATTTTGAAGATGCAAAAAACAATTACCTCATAGCATTAAAGCTACTCGAAAAAAATCAAAATATATTTTACATAGCGCTAACCCAATTTGCATTAGCGGACACTTATAGAAAACTTGGCAGGATTGATTCAAGTTTGTATTATTCTAAAGCAGGTATTACAAACTACAGATCGTTGGGCAGTTATGTACCTGAAATGGAAGAAGCATACACAGCACTTGCTTTAAGTTTTAAAGATGAAAACAAGTACGACAGCGCCTTTTATTATTTACAATTGTCTAAAATGTTGAGTGATTCCATAAATGACAAAGAGATAAAAACATTGACTAATTTTCAAAAAATTGGCTTCGGTGAACAGATAAGATTGAAGGAAGTTGAAGCCGAAAGAATTAAAATGAAAAACAGAACTCAAATATTACTTTTATTAACCGGGTTAATTTTGTTTTCCATTATTGCTTTTATATTATACAAAAGCAATAAAATAAAAGTTAAAGCCAATTTGGCTTTAAAAGATAAAAATGATGAAATAGAAAGAACGGTAATACAACTCAAAACTACGCAAGTATCGCTCGCTGCAAGAAATGCAGAAAATGAATTATTATTAAAAGAAATCCATCATCGGGTTAAAAATAATCTCGAAGTGGTATCCAGCCTTTTAGCCTTACAATCCGCTCAAATTGACGATCCCTCTGTACAATCGGCTATGTTAGCAAGCCAAAACCGTGTACATTCAATGGGTATTATTCATCAAAAACTGTATCAGGGCGAAAATTTAGCAGCCATTGAAATGCGGGATTATTTTATAAACCTCAGTGAAAATATTCTCGATTCTTTCAATGCAGAGGGGCATATTAAGGTGGAATGTGATATGCCTAAATTGGTTTTAGATGTGGATACTGCTGTTTCAATTGGCCTTATAACCAACGAGCTATTGACCAACTCATTGAAATACGCTTTTAATGAAAAAGAAAAAGGGGCAATCAAAATCAGCTTGACCGTACAAGATACCCCCGCTAATACTGAGGGGGTATATTTATTAAAAATTTCGGACGATGGTATCGGCAAACCAGTCAATGAAAAAGCAAAAGGTACAGGCTTTGGTACACAATTAGTAAACCTTTTGACAAAACAATTGGACGGTAAATTAACCTATGAAATCAATAACGGAACGATTGTCAGTTTGATATTTAAGAAGCCTAAATTAGTAAGGGCATAGTGTTCAAAACTCGCTTTTATTTTCAGCCAAAGAATTGCTGACAGCCAGGCAACTCAATAAATGATAAAGTTGAAATAAGGGTTGGCGACAATGGTAATAACATTCCTTAAAAAGTATTAGATAAAATATTTCAACCATTTTTTACCACCAAACCAACCAAACAAGTAACAGGATTAGGTTTTAGATTAAGCTATGATATTATTAAAGCACATGGCGGAGAAATAAAAGTGGAGACGAAGGAGAGAGAAGGAATAACATTTATCATTCAATTACCCATTGTGTGAATTACGGATTGAAATAATCAAATGTTTGCACGGATTAGAAATCTGGGAAATCCATCAATCCGTAAAATCCGTGATTCAAACAAAAGTATATGGCGGAGAAATAAAGGTAGCTACCAAGAAAGGTGAGGGAACAGCGTTTATTATTCATTTACCTACTAAAAATAATTGATTATGAAAACTTTAAGATTTATAATTCTGCTCTTACTTTGTTACCATTTTAGTTTGGGACAAAATAAACAAATAGACAGCTTAAAAATTGAACTTTCAAAAGCTCAAACTGATACAACAAAAGTATTGATTTATGAAAAATTAATGCACGTTGCCCCTGATGACAAAGCAGCCATAGAATATGGTTTGCAGGGTTTAGAATTAGCTAAAAGAATTCGATATGACATAGGAGAAATACTTTGTGGCAATGAGGTTGGTTTCCTTATGGTTCAGTCAGATTATTACAGGTCAATTCCTATTTTGATAGCAACCAAAGATCTCTGCGAAAAAACACATAACCAACTGGAATTAGTTAGAGCATTAGGATCTTTGGGCTATGCATATGGTTATGTTGATTATCAAAAAGCACTTTTCTATTATCGTGAATGTGAAAAATTAATGGCAAAGGAAAATGTGTCGGAAAATATTATGCCAATCAGTACCGCAATGGGTTATCTTTATAAAGACAATGGCAACCTGGATACAGCTTTGATATATCTTCAAAAAGGGTATCAACTTTCACTGAATTCAGACAAATATCCCATCAGGCCAAATGATTTTTACTTACATTTTGGAGAAATTTATTATAAAAAAGGTCAAAAAGACCTTGCAATGTTTTATTTTAAAAAATCGATTGCGGCATTTAAAGGAAAACCCGAAGGACAGACTTATCAAGGTATTGCCCTTATTTTTCGAGATAAAAATCAACTTGATTCTGCGAAGTTCTATGCGAAAAAATCTCTTGAAGTCGAACAAAAAGAAAGCCGGCCAACCTACATAATTCAATCAGCAAACTTACTTTTTGAATTGTACAGGCCAAATCCAGCCCAAGCTCTCAAATATCATCTTATTGCTACCAACACAAAAGACAGTCTTTTCAATCAAGAGAAGGTTAAGCAAATAGAAAAGTTGGCTTACGAAGAGCGTGAGAAAACTGCAAGAAATCAAAGAAGAATTGAAGCTCACCAAACTGACTTTGAAAATCAAATAAGAATTTATGCTTTAAGCGCTTTATTAATAGGGATAAGTCTTTTTGCATTTTTCCTTTACCGGAATAATAAAAATAAACAAAAAGCAAATGCTTTATTGCATCAGCAAAAAGAAGAAATTGATTTACAAAGAAACAAAGCAGAAAAAGCACTTGCTGAATTAAAAGCCACCCAGTCACAACTGATACAATCCGAAAAAATGGCAAGCCTTGGCGAACTGACCGCAGGTATTGCCCATGAAATTCAAAACCCTTTAAATTTCGTGAATAATTTTTCAGAAGTAAGCAACGAGTTGATTGATGAAATGACCATTGAATTAGATAAAGGCGATATTGAAGAAGCCAAAGCTATTGCAGCAGGTGTAAAACTAAATTTGGAGAAAATAAATCAACATGGCAAACGTGCAGCCGACATTGTAAAGGGAATGTTGCAACATAGTCTTAGTAGCAGTGGAACAAAAGAACCCACTGACATCAATGCTTTATGTGATGAATATTTACGATTAGGTTATCATGGGTTAAGAGCAAAAGATAAAAACTTCAATGCAACAATGAAAACTGTTTTTGATAATTCTATTGGTAATATCAATATTATTCCACAAGATATTGGAAGAGTGGTATTGAATTTATTGACCAATGCTTTTTTTGCTGTGAATGAAAAAGCACAACAGAATATTGCGGGTTACGAACCAACCGTTTCAATCACTACAAAAAAACTGAGCAACAATGTTGAAATAAAAATATTCGACAACGGCAACGGCATTCCTCAAAAAGTATTAAATAAAATCTTTCAGCCATTCTTTACTACTAAACCAGCAGGGCAAGGAACAGGCCTAGGTTTGAGTTTAAGTTATGATATTATAAAAGCACATGGTGGAGAATTGAAAGTAGAAACTAAAGAAGGAGAAGGAACTGAATTTATTGTAAGAATTTCTATTTAAAATGAATATATTTAAGACTAAAACCATTCATATGTATAAACAACAACTACTAAACAACATTGAAAAGGAAATAAATATTTGCCGCAGGCTCTATACAAAAATTCAACCTGCTCAAATAAATTTTAGG
>JAYTTM010000586.1:0-1496 GCA_043745055.1 Chitinophagaceae bacterium
GTTTGGGTAAAATTAATGGCTCCCATTATAATACCTGTTTGCTGGTTTACGATGATTGCATTTTTGGATGGACTAAGTGTATGAGCCTTGATTGAAAGAGTACATAAAATTGGATATATTATTTAGTCGTTCTATAATTTTATTTTTCCGTTTCTTCTTGATATTGCTTTTTCAATTTCTACTGCAAAAAATACAATTGATGATGCCGCACCAACACCCAAAAATTCATATAATGTTAAGGACTCAGTTTTAAAAATGGGTTGAAGAAATGGAATGTATGTAATACAAAATTGTAACATAAGGCTAAGGATAACTGAACCAATCAACGGTTTGTTTGAAAATATTCCGATGCTAAAAAGCGATTGATTTTCTGACCGGATAGCCAACACATGTGCCAGTTGGCTTAAACATAGTACATTAAAAACAATGGTTTGCCAATGTAAACCATTTCTGATGGCAAAGCCCTGTGTACCCAATGCAATTCCTGCCATAAGCATGCCTACCCATATCATATGTATGCCCCTGCCGCCTGCAAATACACTTTCCTGTGGCGGACGTGGCGGCCTGTTCATAATGTTTTTTTCTGCTTTTTCAAATGATAAGCTAATGGCAGGCAAACCGTCCGAAACTAAGTTTATCCATAAAATATGAATGGGCAATAAAGCAATGGGTAGACCAATGATGGGGCCTAACAGTAAAGTCCACAACTCTCCTGAGTTAGTGGTCATCAGGTATTTAATGAACTTTAAAATGTTGTCATAAATCCGTCGCCCTTCCCTTACCGCTTTTATAATGGTAGTAAAGTTATCATCCAGTAATATCATGTGCGCCGCTTCTTTAGAAACATCGGTACCGGTAATGCCCATTGCTATTCCAATGTTTGCCATTTTTAATGAAGGCGCATCGTTTACCCCATCACCCGTCATGGCAACATAATGACCTTTTTGCTGCAGGGCTTTTACAATTTGTAATTTTTGTTCCGGAGATACCCTGGCATATACTTTTATCTTTTCTGCTTTCGCCAAAAAAAGATCATTATCTAAAGCTGCTAACTCCTGACCGGTAATTACCAAATCTTTTTCGCTGCTTAAAATACCAATTCGTTGTGCAATTGTTTTTGCCGTAAGCGGATGGTCGCCTGTAATCATTACGGGTACTATGCCTGCGGTTTTACATTGTGCAACGGCATCAGGTACTTCTTCTCTTGGTGGGTCTATCATACCGGTTAATCCTAAAAACTGTAAACCCGATTCATTGTTTTCACTGTCAGGGTTTACCGGTAATGAATCCCAGTAGCGACAGGCAAAACCCAGTACCCGATGGCCTTTTGATGCCATGGTATCAACTTGTTGCAGCAATTGCGTAATATCTACATTTACACACTGATGCAGTAATATATCAGGTGCCCCTTTGGTAAAAGAAATAATTTTATTTTGATGAGCATGGAAAGTTGTCATGAGTTTTCTTTCTGAATCGAAAGCAATTTCTGCCAGCCT
>JAYTTM010000587.1:0-5448 GCA_043745055.1 Chitinophagaceae bacterium
ATCATTTAATGCCTATTGGGGCGACATGACAAATGCAAATATTGATTACAACAAAAGTTCCAATTTCAATCTCATTGGCAAAGTCCCATTCATGGAAGCAAGTGTAGGCATCGGCAATATTTTTCATGTACTTAGTATCGAATATTACCGAAGGCTCAATTATCTCAATAACCCCTATGCAAAAAAGGAAGGTATTTATATAGGGTTAACATTAGCATTTTAAAAACGAAAAATAATATCTATAATAAGGAGAGCCAGTTTGAGGTAAATATTTTTGATACCAGCTTAAGTTCTTTGTAGCAACATCGTTGGCCTGTCCCGATTTTTATCGGGAGTCACTCACTTTTACGGCATACCGTTATCAAGCTTTTATCAGAATATAGGTTGTCTATAGCCTAATCTTATTTCTGGGCTGAAATTTATTGAATGGTCACCTTTGCAGCAAAGGGTTTGTTGCTTCTATATTCTATTCAATAAATGCTTTTCAAAATAAATTTAGTAGTTTAACCAACTTACATTTTTATACTTCTCTTTCATGTTTTCCCAAAAGCCACCGCTCCAATCCATAAAAACTCCTGCTTGCCAATCTTTGGGGAAATCCTTTAAAACACAATCAACCATTTTTTGTCCATTACTTTTTGTGGGTGAATTTATTTCATCAAAGTCAATAGTGTTATAGTCTAAATGATAAACAATACATATTCCTGTTGCGGTCAAATGACCCGCCTCTGTTATTGGAATTTTTAATCGTTTTTCTTTTGTTTCATTAGAAGCTTTTATTTCATTGTCTGAAACAAGAATATATTTTATAAAGTCCAAAGTTGCAAGGCTAAGCACATTGTTAACAAGTAATATGGGAAGTTTGTCTACACGTTTTAAAACTCTAACGTCTGTCTTTGTCTGTAAAGGCATAAACAATTTTTCAAATTCTTTTTTCTTTAAATAATCTGTCATAAAAAAATGGTCGGTGTTAAACGAGTTTGAAATATTTTCTAAAAGTTTTTTGTCTATTCTGGTCTGTAAGCCTAGCTAAAAAAGTACAAGGCTTGATGCAGGGTGGGTATTCTTTGAAGGTCTTTCCCAAAATTGCTGCGGAATAAAAATTCAGGAGTGTAAAGCTTTTGATGGTTTTATTGACTTGGTTGATTTGGCTTTCTTAGTAGCCAAATTATTTTTATAGTTGAGAATAAATTCGTGAATTTCTTTCCGTGCATATTCTGTTAACGGGTCGCTCGCAATTACAAAGGCAACACTTTTTGGTTCTTTTATGTGTCCCATAATATTTATTTTCAGAAAATAAATTTAGGAAAGATTCCTTGGTTTTGTTGATTTATGCCGTCTTTAGAGGGGTTGTTTGATGGACTTACGACCGACACTACAATTTACCCCTCCACACAATACACTCAGATAATTTCGAGATACTACAACTTCCAGATAATGAAATGCTTTTGTTTTATTAAGTAGATAATTTCGTGGGTTGCGATACCGATATTTATAGAGTATAAATTGGTAGGGGTTTCACGGCAGCGGTTTTACATTTTAAGGGTATGCTGCGAATACCCCGCTAGTTTAAAGGTACTTTGCGGTATTTTATCACTCTCAGAATTATTTAACCTCAATTAACGTAACAAGTCGGTCATTTAATAAAACTACACTTTCCATCAATTTTAGTACCAGTAGGGCTTGTTTGTCATTATATGACTGAAAAGTACTGTGGTGCTGAATAGCTATCGACGAGTTACTGATATTTTCAAGAATATTATTGGGTGATGTTGCAAGAATTTGCAAAGGGTCAACCTCCAAAATATCTGCAACTTTTTGTACAAAGTCAATGGTAATAGCAGTTTCTCCACGTTCATACTTTGTATATGCCGATTCACACAAATGAAGTTTTTTAGCAATATCAAAAGCTTTTATACTTTTTAATTTTCTGAATTTGGCAATGTTTTGCCCGATGGTAAGGTTATCAATATGCATAAGTTGTTTGAGACTATTTTAAGGGTACATAAAACTACTTAAAAAATAATTTAAAACATTAGAAAATGAATAATATTGCTTTAATATGTTTTTTTCGATTTATCAAAACACATTACCCAAAAACAAAAATATAATCTAACATCATAAAATTGTAATGCGAACATGCAACAGCCTATTCTATCATATTTTATCTACTTATTGTTTTGAACTTGGTGGAGTTTTAATACTATCATGATTTGAAAACGAAACAATCGTATATAAAATTTTTAATTCACATTGTAATTCCAATATTTTCCGGAATGACAATATATGCTTCTTGGCGTGGTCTTTATTTTATAGATCCAAAAGAAAAATATTTCCCCATTTATTCTGCAAATATTCCCGATTGGATAAAATACAACTTACCTGATGGACTGTGGTTTTACACTTTATTGTCTTCGATAACTATAATCTGGAATAATTCTTCTAAATGCTATTATGTCTGGTTTCTATCAGCAATCATTTTGTGTTATCTCACGGAAATTTTTCAAGCATTTCATTTCATACCTGGAACATTTGATTTAAATGATCTGCTTGCTTATACAACCGTATTGATATTTTTTTCAATTTTCAAAAATCAATCAAACTATTATTCACTATAAAAAAATAAAAATATGAATACTTTAAAAAATCTTTACACAGCGTTGGTATTTTTTATATTTGCTTTTATGTTTTGGGCTTCTTCGTCATCGAAGCAAGCTACAACAAATACTGAAAATACCTATGAAGAAACTAAGAAAAAGGAATCTGAACCATATTTGTTGACTTACGATTTACCGGTAATATCTCCAACATCTCAAACAACACAAACACAAAAAAAGGGAGGGGTAACAGTTACATGCGAAATTGTACCATTTAATATAGCTGTTAAAGATAAAGCAGAAAGGGAAGTTTATTTTGCTGATCCTACTAAACCCGGCTACGATATTTTTCAAATTAAACATACTCCCATAGCTGAGTTTTATCCTCAACGCTTCAAATTAAACATTAAAATTAAAAACAATCAAGAACGTATTTTAAAAGTTAGAGAAACAGCACTGCTAATGCAGATAGATGGAATTACGTATAACGTTCCAGAAGAGTCACTAAAAGAATGGTACGCAGGAATGATTATAAAAGATGGCATATTTAACTATGAAATTTCGGGACCAGCGTTTAACAGTTTGATTAATGCAAAACTCGTTTACCTATTTATAAATGATGTACCTACCGTAATGGATGAAGGTGGAAATATAAAAAAACGGGAAAACTTTGAATGGTTTTTTGTCTGCAAAAAGCAAACTATCGAAAAACAAGAACAGATAACTTATTCATACGAATCGTCTTTGATAGAAACGAAGCGATGTGATAAATGTAATGGCACTGGTACTGATCCACAAGCATATAGATGTAAATCTTGTGATGGCACTGGGGTACACAAGAATATCTTTGATGGAAAATATTATAACTGTGCTGATTGCAGCGGTACTGGAATAGTACACTATAAATGTTCTGATTGTTATGGTGCTGGAACATTATCTTTCCCTAAATCAAGGTTACCAAAAACTGTAAGTAGTATTACCTGGACGGACAGACCAATAAATGTTACAACAAATCCGGCAGGTGCAATAGTAAAGGTTGTTGATACCAAAACAAAGGAATATAAAAGTGTTGGAACATCTAATTGTACAGTTGACTGGTATACTTCAAGTTCCGCTTCATATCCAATAATAATAGAGTATCAGGGAAAGACAGTAAAAGTTTTGCCCTTTGATATCAAGGGTAAGGAACTTTCCAAAGTTGAGGTGAATTTTTTTGGGGAAGTACCGTTAGTGACAAAAGGACAAAAAGTTAATTAATAATGAGGATGTTGCGAAAAAGATTATTTTCTTTTTCGCAACTTTTTGGTTTAGTTAATTTGTTTTTTGTTAATTTTCAAAGTTTACCCATTTTCTTGCATATGCAATACCGAAGCTATTGTTACTTTTTTTCACCACCAACCGAAGCCATTACCAGCTTACCCATTTGAATGTGTAAGCAAGCCAAAGTCCCCAATTCCTGTTAAAATAAAATTTTTGCTTAACAATATTCATGCGTTGCAGCAGCTTTTTCTCTTGCCATTGTTGGTATTCCACTCAACCACTTTAAAATCATTGCTACCCAAAAAAGGCCGTTGTTGGTGTTTTTGCCAATAACCAAAGCCAAGCCGACCTACCCGTTCAAATGTGTAATAAAACCATCGTCATCAACGCCTGGTATATAATTTTTGCTGAACAATATTTATACACAGCCGCCGCCTTTTCTAATATAATTGCTGTAAAAAATTGTGTTTACCAGGTTGCATATTTCATTGATTATATTTTTTCAATGTATGTATTTATACTTTTTCTTCTTGCTACTCATAATCTTGTACCCGTCTTCTGTTGTTGAAAACACCAACAGCGGCGCTCCCCATCGTTGACATGTTTTAAATACATACCAACAGCGGCATTTAAATATAGAGATTTGCAGATTAAAGTGTTGTAAAAAAGCTGTTTTTTTATGGTACGAATTTTTGTACTTTTGTTTTAAGGTGTTAAGAGAATAGGGGCAATGCGAAGGAGTCAATGCTTCTTTCGAAAAAAATTAAACCACCTAAAGGATATTAAACAGCTTGACGAAGGCACAAATAATACAGTTATTTCTTTAATGATAATACCATTTTAAAAATAAAGGCTAAAAAGTATCGGCCTGCTAAACGCTACATAATGCTCGAAATATATCACATCAAAATAAAAAAAGAATATGCCGCTGCCTTAATTGATGACCTCATTAAAGTGGATGCTGTTGAAAATATCGAACAACATCTGGCAGAACTTCCCCAATGGCAAAAAGATGCTTTAGATATAGAACTGCAGGCCATTGCTGACAATCGAAATTTTTCCATTCCGTGAGATAACTTTAAGAACTGTTTTAAACAGCCTGAATGAGTTATTCCATAACCCTTACACCACTTGCAATTGATGATATACAGGACGGTTTTGAGTTTTACAATAGCCGTGTCGCTAACCTTGGGTTTAGGTTTGCAGAAGAAATGGATGCTGCTCTACATGATATTGCTCCAATGCCAACTACCTATGGGTTTCGGTACAAAAACGTGACGGGAAAATAGTTGTAAAAATTTCCATACCTCATTTTTTTTTATCAACGACAGCAATCATTCAATTGAAGTACTCCGCATTTTTAATGCTTATCAAGACCCGTTCTGGATTAACAAAAAACTATAAAAAACCAGCAACACTAAAATAGCTGGAGATATTTTGCCTGGCAAGAAAAGCTTGCATAAAATACTCCCATTTCTTTTTTTATTTCCATGAAAGAAATATTTTTGCAATACAATTATGAAAGTAGTAATACCAGCAGAGCAAATAAAGGAAATAGCCGGGGAACTGGATAGCGGAATGAAGTGTTTCT